>JAJRUR010000239.1 GCA_024277695.1 Bacteroidota bacterium
CGTTATTTCAACGTGATCAACCCCGACGATGTAGTAGCACGATATGGTGCAGATGCATTTAGGATGTACGAAATGTTTTTAGGCCCCATCGAGCAGTCCAAGCCATGGGATATCAACAAGATAGATGGAGTTTCTAAGTTTTTAAGAAAATTGTGGAGCTTGTTCTTTAATGCAGAGGGACAATTTTACCTTTCTGACGATAGTCCAAGTCCGGAAGAGCTCAAAGCGTTACATCAAGCAATAAAGTCTATAGAGTTGGATATCAATAAGTTTTCTTTTAATACTTGTGTGAGTCATTTTATGATCTGCGTCAATGAACTCAAAAGGCTTAACTGCTCATCAAGTCAAATACTGTTGCCCTTACTCCAACTGCTAGCACCTTTTGCACCACATATCAGCGAAGAACTTTGGCACAAATCCGGCAGAAAGACAAGCATACATTTAGAAAACTATCCTGTTTTTGAACAAAAATATACCGAAGAGTCCAGCCTGAGCTATCCTGTATGTATCAATGGCAAAAAGCGCAGTATGCTAGAAGTCAACAAAAATTTGTCAAAAGACGAAATAGAACAGCAGGCAATAGCCTTGGATGTCATCCAAAAATGGATCGACGGCAAGCCCGTTAGAAAAGTTATCATTGTACCCAACAAGATGATCAATATCGTCATCTAAGGCTATGCACATCAACGATACATCACCTCTTTGACAGCCTTGATCACCTTTTCAGGAGTAGGTAGATAAGCATCTACAAATGGAGCGGCATAAGGCAATGAAGTGTCTTGAGCATTGACTCGAGTCACTGGTGCATCCAAATAATCAAAGGCATATTTTTGAATTTCGTATGCAATTTCGGCAGAGACACCGGCAAAAGGCCAAGATTCATCTACGACTACCAAACGGTTGGTCTTTTTGACTGAAGTCACTATAGTTTCGTGATCCAAAGGTCTTATCGTCCTCAAGTCAATAAGCTCAGCTGAGATGCCCTGCTTTTCGAGATCTTCAACTGCTTTTTGAGCCACTATCATCATTTTGTTGTAGGATACGATAGTGACATCAGAGCCTGACTGCCGTACAGCAGCCTTCCCGATAGGCACAGTATATTCTTCCTCGGGCACATCTCCTTTGTATCCATACATCATCTCCGACTCCATAAAACAAATAGGATCGTCATCGCGAATAGCTGACTTCATCAGTCCTTTTGTGTCATAAGGATCTATACACGAGATAACCTTCAGTCCCGGCACATTGGCCATCCAACTCTCAAAAGTCTGGCTGTGCTGCTGTGCTAACTGACCGGCAGCTCCGGAAGGCCCTCTAAATACTATCGGACAACTGTAATCACCCGCTGACTGAGATAGTGTCTTGGCGGCATTATTGACAATTTGGTCAAATGCCAGCACGGCAAAATTCCACGTCATAAACTCTACAATCGGACGTAATCCGTTCATGGCTGCACCCACTCCTATTCCTGCAAAACCAAGTTCAGCGATAGGTGTATCGATCACACGACGCGGTCCAAACTCCTCGAGCATCCCCCGACTTACTTTATAGGCACCATTGTATTCGGCTACTTCCTCTCCCATCAAAAACACACGCTCATCCCGGCGCATCTCTTCTGTCATCGCCTCGCCAATAGCTTCTCTAAGAGTGATCATCCTTGCCATAATTTTGCTCTTGTTGATAATTTGATAGCAAATGTACAAAGCATCTGAGCATTATTTACTTTTTATTGTAACTAAGTTGAGCAAAATACTTGAGGCTGACGAGCATCCTAAAAATAGGAAGATTTGGTCTATATTGAGGAGGAATATTTTGATTTTGGGTGGAAATTTGGGTGGGGTTATGTATTCTTCATAAATACGTGACCTTGATGATTATTTATCATATATATATCCTTGTATATCTTATATTTATAATCATATTACACTTATAAATATATAATAATTGACTATAAACAAACAATAAATATCAGATCTTACATAGGAAAACAACTATTGCTCATAAGCCACAACACTTCTATCAACTCAAAATATATACCCTCATAAAGTCAAGCTAGAAAATAGTTCTATGTTGATTTCAGAGTACTGCAAATACACCACAGCAGACAAAATCACCCTTTTGGGTGACTTTATCAAACTGTAGAAGCAGTATATTTACTACCAAAATAATAAAATTATGAAAAAAATATTTCTACTCATATCGGTCTTGGTCATAGTACTAGTTTCTTGTAAGAGTTCAAAAAAATCCTTGAGCTCAAGTTCTAACGATGTAATCCGTGCGACCATCATCCAACTCAACGATGTTTATGAAATCGATGCACTCGATGGCGGCAAGGCTGGTGGCATGGCACGTGTAGCACATATTATCCAACAAGAGCGCAAAAAGAACCACAATACCCTTGCTGTCTTAGCCGGTGACTTCCTTAACCCTTCCTTACTCGGTACCCTCAAATATAAAGGACAGCGAATCAAAGGACGTCAAATGGTCGAAGTGATGAATGCGATGGGCATCGATCTGGTCGTATTTGGTAACCACGAATTTGATCTCAAGATGCCCGTGCTCCAAGAACGTATTGACGCATCCGATTTTACCTGGTTGGGTACCAACATATGGCAGATTACTGAACAAGGAAAAGAAAAATTTAAGAAAAAAGGCTTGCCCCTACCCGACCACTATATCTGGACTGTCCATAATGCAAATAACCAACAAGCTCGGATTGGGATCTTCGGTGCTATCATCAACTCCAATCCGGTGGATTATATATATTATGAAGACTGGACAAAAACTACGCGCGAGCAGATCAAACAACTAAAGGAGGACGGAACAAATATGATCATCGGACTGACACATTTGGATGAAAC
>JAJRUR010000240.1 GCA_024277695.1 Bacteroidota bacterium
CATAGAAGTACTCGTAAAATAGGCAACGCGATTTTGGTAAAACTCTGATCCACGAGGGAGCGAACTGACACCAATCGATGTACGTGCTTTTTTTTGATAAACTGTAGTAAAGTATTGATAAAAATCTTTGTATGCACTTTGGACATGAGTACGAATTATTGATGTGGCTTTTTTTCTTAATCTCATCTGCGCAGATTTTGGAATCTCATCCGGCATCGTTTTGAATGGTGCATAAAAAGTCGTTTTTTGGGGTACTGAATTGAGGATTTTGTCCATAGCTCGCTCCGAATCTTTTAGAACGATTTGTGGCATAGTGATTCCTCTTTGCAGACCTAAGTTCAGAAGATGCATTTGTTCTTCAAATAGATTGGGTATAGCAGAAAGCTTGGACAAATACATTTCATAATCCGTTTCCGTATCAAATTTTAGTCTGTCTTTGAGATAAAATAAATCCGTATAAAATCCACCATTGATAGTCAATGGAATCAAATACTGCTCATACTCGATGAGATCTATATCATTTTGCAGATGATACACCAATATCTCTTTACTTATAATGTCCTGCTCGCTTAATGCATGGTTTGGTATTTTTTCTATTTTGGTTTTTAGCTCAGCATATTCTATTTTTATAAGTTCAAAATCCTTGAGCGTGAAGCCCGGCAATCCCTCTCCATAAGCATAGGATGTATATTCCTTTAGCTTAGAGTACTGATCAAACAAGCTCCATAATGTTTCTTTGTGGCTCTGTCCGAAAATAGCTGCATGTATGCACAAAAAGGATATAACAATAGTTACTAAACTTTTATTTGCTTTGTTCAAAATATTTTTTAGATTTTTCATAAGCATCATGCACACTATTATTTAAAATGTTGTTGTACCGCCCAAATTTCTCAAAAATATTTTATTCCGCTCAAAAATTTCGGAAGTATCGCCGTATGCTGCAATAGCCTGAGCAACTTCTTCAGTACGCAAGATATGCAGGGTAGGAAAAGGAGATCTATTGGTTTGGTTGGCCGGATCATCAACAGATGCATCTTCAAAAATATAATCAGGATGAAAGTATGCCAACTGAAAATCTATATCTAGTCCTAAGATTTTCATCAGTTGTTCAGCCATACTTACCATATCCAAAAATACTTCAAAAGAAGCAAAGGTATTGGGTATGATGAAAAGTGTATTGGATATCTCCGGAGATCTACCCAAGAAGTAGAGTTCTTCTACGAAAAGATCCAATACTTCATCCGTACGATCAGCCAAAGAAGTAACAAAACGAATTTTTCCGGATTGGTAGGGTGTACTTGCAAAAGGACAAATATTATGACGAATAACAAAATGGACTAACCACTCTTCTGTACGTCGAATATACTTATCATTGGTACTGTCCATAATGCTCAAAGTTTGAGACGCAAGCCATTAGACCAGTTATAGAGTGTTTTGGGGACACCTTCTCTTTTTCGCTCGTCAAAGCTGATGGAAAAAGAACTCGTAAATGATACGACCTTACTAATATCGATGACAATAGTACTCTCACTACTCAATCTGTAATTATTAAATTCTCGTAATACGGGTTGATAATAAGTAGTCGAAGAAATACGAAAATTGGATATGGGACGAATAGCCATGGAGAGATAAGTACTCATGCGATGGTCTCTAAAAATATTACGCTCTTTATTTTCTTCATTGTACTCAAACATATAGGCGATACCCCAAAAGACCTTATTAGTTTTTCCGTTAATGAGCCTAAATCTAGGTCCGCTCCCTACTAGTGCCCTGATTTTTATCTGCGTATTTTCATTATATTGTAGCTGTCCAAAAAATTCATGCGTATAAAAACCGGAAACTGTAAAATTATATCGCAAGTGTTGCATCCCTTCATTGAGGACACCTTCTCCCCCAACTTGCAAAAACCTAAAAGTAGATATTGAAATAAAACGTCGCTTAGTATGCTGAAATTCTAATTGTAAAGAGCCCTTTCCAGAAAATATTTGCTGTGTATTTTTGATCAATCCGGCACTTAGATCTATCCTTTCATACCATCCTATACTATCAGTGAAGGTAGTACGCATGTCCTCCACATTGACTATTTGTGCAGATAACCAAATAGGCAAAAAACAAAAATAAGCGAGTAAGTGTTTTTTGGTCATTGGACAGTATTTTTCCTCAAACAAACAAACTGTATCAAAAATGGAGCCAATATCTGATGCTCAACTCTTATAATACGGAATGCTTTTGGTCGCAATCGTCCAGCTTACAACGGATAAAACCGGATAACACATCAAGTCCTTTAGCAAAATATTGATTATTATTTATTATGATGTCAGCATGAGCTTCATAGGGCTTGATATACTTTTCATAAGCCGGCAAGACATGTTTTTCGTAGCGATAGAGTACGTCTTCGATAGGATAATTGCGCTCTACTCTATCTCTCTTAATTCTTCTGATCACTTTGAGGTTTTCTTTTGCTTGGACAAATACTTTTAGGTCAAAATATTTTTGGAGTTTGCTAAAGTGAAACACAAATAGCCCCTCTACAACGATGATCGGTGCCGGAAGAAATCGAATCATCTGCGGGTCTTGTTTTTCATTATTAAAGGTGTACTCCAAGCGGGATACAGATTGGCCTAAGATCAAGCTTTTGATATCGCGGATGAGTTCGTTTTTGAGGATTGATTTGGGTCGATCAAAATTTTTGATACCCTTTTGGTCTTCTATTTGTAGATGGCGAGCCTTATAATAGTCGTCTTGAGAAACGATGCAGAGTTCTTCTTCCGAAAACCGTTCTCTGAGCAATCGAATGAGGCTTGTTTTACCCGAACCACTACCCCCTGAAATCCCTATGACGTATGGCTTATTTTTCAAAAATCTAAATTTATTGTAAATAACTGCGAAAATATACTATGTTTAGTGAGTTTTTGTAAAAAGTGGCAGTTAAATAAGCTCAATGGAGATAATTCATTGCGGTTTGGAAGGATTATCAGTGCTTATTTATCAATCAATTAAATGCATAAAAACGAGTAATAACAGATATATTGAATACATAATATAGCAAAAGCAGTTGTTTATACTTAATAATAGTAAATCAAAAAAATAATAAAATAGGTACATGGAAATGTTGGCATACTTACCGCGCGCTATACTTGGGCTTAGTGTGTTTTTATTGATTTGTTATCTGATATCAGCTGACAGGAAAAACATAAATTGGAGACTTGTCATCATGGGGATGGCATTGCAACTGATACTGGCGATTCTGATGCTTAAGGTGCCTTGGGTACGGTGGTTTTTTGAGAAAATCGTCAATATGTTTAGTCTTATGATCAATAGCACAGAGGAGTCTGCTCGGTTTTTGTTTGGTGATCTGGCGATACCGGGCAATCCTTATGGATTTGCTTTTTTTGTTTTACCCACGATTGTATTCTTTTCAGCATTATCTTCTATACTATATTATTTGGGCATCCTGCAGAAGGTCGTTTGGGCCTTTGCCTGGCTGATGAACAAAACGATGAAGATGACCGGTGCCGAGAGTCTTGCTGCTGCTGCCAATGTCTTTATAGGGCAGACGGAGGCCCCCTTGGTCATCAAGCCATATCTCGAAAAAATGACGCGATCGGAGATTATGTGTCTTATGACCGGTGGGATGGCTACGATAGCGGGTGGAGTTTTTGGGGCATACATGAGCATGTTGGGTGGTGGTGATGAAGCTGCACAGCTCAAGTTTGGGATGCACTTACTTACCGCCTCGATTATTTCTGCTCCTGCCGCCATAGTAGCTGCTAAGATCATCTTCCCCGAATCACATCCTGAAGAGGTAAATCAAAATATCCTTATACCCAAATCAGCTTCCGGCAGTAGCTTTTTAGATGCATTGGCCCGAGGTACATCGGATGGACTCAAACTAGCCGTCAATGTCGGTGTCATGTTGCTCTCTTTTATGGCTATGATTTATTTTGCCAATAATGTCCTTGGTTGGATAGGAGGCCCGACCGGACTCAATGACCTCGTAGCCAAAGTAACTTCAGGGCGCTACGAGACTTTTTCCTTGCAGTATATTTTTGGCATTCTATTTTCTCCATTCGCTTGGTTGCTTGGTGTTTCAGCTACAGATATGGTGGCAGTCGGACAAATGCTCGGCGAAAAAACTATTCTGAACGAATTTGTCGCCTATAGCTCTCTGATGGACATGAAAAATGCAGGAGCGCTCACCGAAAGATCTATTTTGATAGCTACTTATGCCCTATGTGGTTTTGCTAATTTTGCTTCGATCGGTATCCAGATTGGGGGCATCAGCGCTATCGCTCCGAGTCAACGCAAAAACCTTACCGAATTAAGTGTCAAAGCCCTGATCGGTGGGACCATCGCCAGTTTTCTCACTGCCATTATCGCAAGTCTGATTATATAGTGGTAAGTGCACTAGAAGCGCACCGGAACTTCAAACTCCATAACAGGGTCGGGTCGATCGTCTTCACCACCGGCTCGGCTTCGGAATATAAGCTTACCAGCGGTAGCTGTACCTGCATCAAAATAAATTCGAGTCTTAAATTTGGCATCACCGTCTGTCATCCAGTTATCATCAGAAGCAGATAATATGCCGTATTGGCTCTTTATATCCACTGCTTTATTCAGTAGTTTACCCCTATCATCTACCAATTGTACTGTCCCTACTTCTCCCTCGAAGGCTTTCCATATCCCTAAAGAACTAAATTCGATGATGAGCGGAGAGCTCACCTTCTGGTCGGGTATTATATTGACGCGCGGCAAGCGTATAGCTTCTTCATCCGCAGTAGTACTATCTGCTGTCCTATGGAGATGGGTGTGATCATCTTCCGACGGACTCTTCTCCCGATTTTTGAGATTGCAATTAAAAAGACTCAGAGCTAATATGGAGATGGATAGGAACATTATGTATTTCATGAATGATAATTTTTTGGCCAATAAAGATTCTATAAACCCAAAACATCTACACCCTGCTCAAAAATGACATCAACGGGGATACCGGCTTGAGCAAGTCTATCGAGATCCGATTGTAGTGGAGCTTTGATCTTAGCTTTTTGATCAACCAGATCTGCTACAGCGGCATAATCACCATCGCCTTGAAGTGTCAAAATCTTTTTTGAAAGCGCATCCATGGCTTCTTGAAATTTTTCAAAATTTACACGATAAGTGCCCGATTTTTGATCACGGGTAAATGCTCCCATTTCATCAAAAAAATTGAATCGTATCATATTAGCTTTGCCATGAGCAGAGGATGCACCAAATCGTACTGACCTAAATATACTTGTCATAAATGTAACGATATAGTCCTTCATATCTCCTTCGATTTCACCTTTTTTGTGGAGTTGATGGATCATAAAGAGTCCGAGCATATCGGCCTTTCCTTCTTCGAGCGCAGAAGCATGTTCCTTGAGTGCTTTACGGACGGTAGAACTCCCGTCGATCGTATTTTTGATACCTAAGCCATGCGCGACTTCATGAAACATCGTATTGGCAAAAAAAGCATCAAACGTGATATGCTTACGCTGAGTTGGATCGATGAGTTGTTGGGATATGGGGATCAGGATTTTATCAAATTTTGCACGCATAGCATTTTTTAATTGTAAACGGCGTGTTCCTTTGGCCAGCTGGACCATTTCATCATTGGGGAGATTAATGGCAATCGTCTTGCTGCCGGAATTACAGTCCCCTGCATAATAGATGACATCATAGGCATTGAGCTCCGTATCACTGCCGGGTTTTTCCTTTTTATATGCTGCATCTACCGGTAAGTTTTTTTGGAGTTCGGGTAAAAATGCTGCGTATTTTTCTAATCGTTGGCTCCATGCTTTATCCTTTACCAGTACATAAGCCTCATGGGCAGCTTTGTATCCGTAGAGTTGATCCTCATAGGTTTCTATAGGTCCTATGACGATGTCGATTTGGTTATCTTTCATATCTAGCCAAGCCATGTCACTCTGTTGATATTGGTCATCCAGAAGTGCTTTTGCTCTGAGCAATAAATACCTTTTCAATCCTTTGTCTTCAGCAAGCTGTGCCGCTTGGCGCAATAGACCGGAAGCCTTGCTCAGCTGCTCTTCAAACTGTTTATGATATGGAACAGTATAGAGTTGGTTTTTTTCATTTCGTCGCAGAAAATGATAAAGACTAGTTTTATCCGGCAGTTCGGCTTGCTCAAATTCTTTTTTTGTCATATCTTGAGGATAAAAATTGGCTCCGGCGGGTTTAGCAGATACACCGGAGACAAATGGCGCATTGCCATTCAGCCTATCCCAAGGACCATAATTGATCTGTCCGAATTTTTTGAGTTTTTCATCCTCAATCGAGTTGAGAAATTTATTTTTGTCACCATAGGCTTCATACCAAAAAAGATCATCCATAATCTTAGCGGCTTGGATCAATATCGGAATCATCTTTTTTTGATTAGGACTCAGGGCAGATATGTCTGTAGTCAATGTAAAGCTGGTATATTTCTGTAGCAGATCATCTATATTTTTCGACGGGTTGGGGTTTTGCCCTTTAGGAGTGTTTGGAGATTGCTCTTGACAAGCGGTGAAGCACAAGCACAGGATGCACAAAGCAAATTGTAAAATACGCATAGTAAAATATTTTGATTTTGAGATATGAATATATTAGACTATAAAAGTACATATAAAATAAATGATGACAAAACCAAGTCTGTTCATCCGGTGAATATCTGTCTCAGCTCATCGACTAATACAAAGCCCCGATACCGGCATTCATCTGATGCAATAGATTAAAAAAACAGTTCGAAATGCTTACCACTCGAAGCGTACACCAAGGCTAGGCAAAATGGGTAATTGATTGATACGTGTCTGCCGGACGCGATCAAAATAAAAAATATTTGCTCGATCGTAAAGATTGGTCACTCCTCCGGTGATGGTCAGCTTGCTATACTGACCGAACTTAAAGTGTCTTTTGATCGAAAAGTCCAGTCGATGATACGGCGGCAGACGTCCTCCGTTGCGCTGATCGGCAAAGATGATCCCTAGGTCAGGATTATTTCGCAATACATCTGTGTCGATGCCATCTTCAAAGTCTTGTGCCCCATAAAACCCTTGGGTTTGAGTAAATGGAAATCCGGAACCAAAATTCCATCTCAGACTAGTCTCCCAAGCCTTGTCGGTACCAAAACTGTAGCTGGTCAAAAAATTGACATTATGACGGCGGTCAAAGTTGGTAGGATAGATCTGTTCATTATCATCCCGCTCTACGCGCGCATAGGAGTATGTAGCCCATATATTTAGGTCGCCTGCTGATTTGGCGATAGAAAAATCAATCCCGTATGCCAGTCCGGTTTCTATTTGGAAATTGGGGTCAGAGGCTACGAGTTTATTTCGGTTGAGGCTGATGAGTTGTGTATATTTTTTTGTGTATGGTTCTATATTGAGAGAAAAAGTATTTGTGAGGTCGATTTCCAAGCCTGTGATCAGGTGAAGGGATTTTTGGAGGCGGTGTGGAGTACGCATATTGGTGCCCGGCTCAAAAAGTCCTTCGTCCGGACCTGATAAGAAACCTACAAAGAGATTGACTACGTCGCGATCATTGACAGTACTGATGAGGTTTTGGGAGTAAAGCCCACCTGCCAGTTTAAATCTCAGACGATCCGATATATTGTACTTCATGCCTATGCGTGGTTCAAAAGAAAAATCGCCTAATGAGGCATAATACTGAAGTCGTACACTCGGTTCTATGATCAAACCGCCGAATATTTGCCGCCACATAAAGTATCCCCCGATCTCTGTAGTATTGTCACGCTGGCGTATAGTATTCTCCGCCGAATTGATAAAAACAAAATCTGTACTAAAGCCCCCCA
>JAJRUR010000241.1 GCA_024277695.1 Bacteroidota bacterium
ATAGAACTTCAAGAACAGGATAGCAGCCTGGTCAGTTCAGCACCCAAAATATACCATGAGACCTGTGAGATCAACTTTGATGCGGATGTCCAAACCGTGTTTGATTTTATACGAGGACTAAGTCCTTATCCCGGAGCCTGGACACAAGTGGGTGATTTGGAATGCAAAATAATCCGAGCAAAAATGCTCACCATCGAGCACAATCACACACCGGGACACTGGGTCAGTGATAACAAAAACTACATCCATATCGCATGTCGGGATGGCTATATAAGGATTGCCGAACTAAAGCTACAAGGCAAGAGACAAATGTCTGTTAGAGATTTTCTCAATGGCACCGATCTCCGGAAATGGCAGACTGAGATCCAACTGAGCATAGTGTCGGATGCTCCTTAGAAGATATCCGGTATTGGTATCTAGCCTATTGATCATCTTTAATCTCGATCACCTCTCCCCTACTATGGCTAGTAAATTCGGGGGCATAATAACTCTGTATAGTTGTGACACCATTGGAAAAAATTCCGGCTTGAGCTGCTTTGAGTTCATATTCAAACACAAATGTACCCTTGGGTAGATAACGGATAAAGAACTCTGCCGAAGCATCTTTGATAGTTTGGTAATATCCCATACCATCTTGCCATCTATATGCACTGATGACATCGACCGGTTCCAAACCACTTGCGCGCAAATCTTGCAGATGGACATATTCCATTTCGCGGTCAACTCGGATCTCTATACGGACGACGACTCGATCACCTATGCGCAGTCCATCGGGAGGTATTGGGACCAGGCGCGGACCTTTATCGGTATGGATTTTTTTTGTGAGGGACTTTATGATTTTGATGGGCGTTTTTTTAAAGGATTTGATCTTGTCCAAATCCTCAAAATACTGCCAGTAGGCAGCACCCCAGGCTATATGATTGTTTGGATTGACTGCCTTGATCTTGGTCATGCCTTCATGGATGGATGAGGCATCCCAGTTTTTCTTAAAATACCCCAATCCTGCCGTAGTTGGATAGGCATCTATAGTCTTGCCGCTTAAGTCTATACGCACCATTTTGTCCGAGCTCAATACTGAGGGTCCTGTCACGAGCAGAGCATACACAGCCTCTGCCGTAGCGCGTCCGGTTTTCCAGGCGTTGGTCTGTTTGTGCTTGAGCAGCCAAAGTTTCATCGATTCGACAAAGGCATGGTCATCCGTGAGTTTGTCAAAAACCTCGATCATAAGTGCTTGGGACTCTATGGGACGCTGATACCAATAGTAGCCTTGATTGTACTTCCAATACCTGCCGAGTTCTTCGTGCTCCAAAGAACGCTCTTTGAGGGATTGTAAGAGTGTGGGCAATTCTGTTTTGCGATCAAAACCATGCATAATCATAGCGATCAGGCCTTGCTGATAGATACCTCGTTGCATCCAATATTTTTCGATTTGCCCAAGAAAATATTTTTGTTCTTTTGTTTGCGATGTAGGAATACCCTGAAACTGTGCTCTGACATAAAGGTGGTAGATCGATGCTGTGGATAAGTGATCATCAGAAAATTTTGTAATACCGCGATCGACATTTCTCTTTATGCGGGCATAATGTTTTTTGAGTTGGGCATCACTATACAATACAGCCCTGTTCAGCAGAGATGCTCCTCCCGGCAAGGAATGGATATCCAATGCTCCCAAGGCCTGCAGATGCGCGATACCGGACAGGATATGGAGTGTAGTGTACCAGGAAGACCTACCGTTTGGCATCCAACTAAATCCACCATCGGTATTTTGACGATTAGTGATTTGCTGCCAGTTGGCTTCCTTTTGTGCAGACAATTTATTGAGATCAAAGAGCAAGGCAATTCTTCTTCGTTGTTCTTCTTCTGTTTGAGCGGCTGCCACCCAAGGTGTCTGCTGAAGGATGAGCGATTTGAGCTCTTGGTTTTTTTCGAGTTGGCTCATAAACACTGAGCGATCCCCTTTCTTCTCATCGAGTTTCCATTTTTCGAAGATCGGTCTTATCTGTGGATTTTGGTCCAAGATATAAGTAGAGAGACTATTCGTATAAAATTGCAAAAATTTTGAATCGATACTCTCGTTTTCGCTATCAGCGATGTATGGCAGTGCCAAAACCGCATACCACGCCGGATTGGAACTCATTTCAATGGTATAGTTAGTGAGTTGGGCAGATTTTGAATGGAGCAGGGTCTCGAGTTCGGAAAGTGTCCAACTACGTGTCTGCAGAGGCTTCAGAGGCATAGGCAGACTTTCGGTGACGAGTTTTCGATTGGTCATAATTGGCAACAAATGTTCTTCGCCGTCCGACATATTTCCTGAGGACGCAATCACTTGAGCACGTACTGCATCCAGTTTTGTCACTTCAGGTATGCTCAGGTCCCAACGCACGGTTTTGGACTGTCCCGGTTCTAAGCTTATTTTTTTGCTGCCCCCTTGGAGTTCAAACAGATTATTCTTGAGATCATCTGTAATCATATGTTTTAGCCGGATTTGGACATCAACTTCCAGATCATTTTTTGAAAGATTTACAACTTTTGATCTAATGGTTATTTTGTCATTTTCTCTAAAATATCTAGGAAACAATGGAAAGACCATAAAGTCCTTTTGTGTCACGACTTCCTTTTGGCTCAAGCCATAGCGCAGGTCTTTGTCGTGTACGAAAGACAATAATTTCCATTTTGTCAGGGCTTCATTCATCGTGAAACTGATGATGATATTACCATCCTTATCCGTTTGGAGATGGGGCAAGAAGAAGACGGTTTCTTTGAGATTAGTCCGCACAAGTGGAGCCGGATCTTTCTGTTGTAGTGGAGTTGGAGCATCTGCATTTTTGGTATTTTTTCGTTCGATCATCACTTCTTCGACTTGTTCTGCTGGAGGTGCGGACATATCCATTTTCGTACCCATGGCGGCATCCTGGTTTCTCATCATGAAATAAGTCTGTTGACCATATAATCCGCCGTAATATTTGAACTCCGGAAATCGGATAAACTTTGGTGTGTAGGGAATATTGGGATTGCCTTGGTGACCACGCTTGCCTCTAAAGCCAAAGAGTTTTAAGTTGGACTGAAGTGCAGTTTTGGGATATAAGTTGATCGACCAATTTTGAGGAACAAATGCATCCAGCGAAGCATCGTACAGACTTGCTACCATCTCTGCAGCTACGCGATCTTTTTGAGTGCCTTTGATTTTTAATATCCACTTTTCTTTCTGTCCGGGTAGCAGTTTGTCTCGGAAGCTCAAATATTCGATGTGGAGTTCTTTGTTTGTCCAAGGGACATTGACCCAAAAGTCGTGTTTAAAGAATCTATTGCCTACTACTCCTGCAAACTGCACCCTAAAACCTCCACGATCCGATTCGTGGACATCAAAGACGAAACGATGATGATCTTTGACCTCTTGCCAATATAATTCTTTGACTCCGGATTTGCGCTCGACGCTAACTAACACTTGTGTATTTTGGTTGACAAATACATCTACAACGGCCTGCTCTCCAGGTTCATATTTTTTATTTTCAGACTGCCAAACCCAAGGTTTATACGCTTGTATTTTTTTCTGATCTGATCGATACCAGTCTATAAAAATTTCTGTTGATACCTCACTGCCATAAATATCCTTGCCCGAAAAGAGGACGCGATACTTACCTGCCTGATGGATGATATCCTTCAGATCGAGTATTTTGGTGCCCTTGATGGAAATATCGCTGTCAAAAACGGTTTTAGCTTCCGGCCATTTCTTATAATTTTGCGGGTCAACGTATGCTACCCAATCCCCTGAATGGATATCCTTCATCAAGTAATCTGCATCCTTCCAAAGATAGTTTTCTTGCCAGTAGTCAGTAGATTGGAGTTGAATTATCTTTAGACGACCGGAGATATCTTTGGCTACACCATTATAGTTTGAAGCTTTGACGACCAATGGGTCTGCAAAAGCGTCCATACTCTTCCGCTCAAAAGAGACCTGAACAGCGGCATCTGCCACAGCGATATTCTGGGTATAGTCGTGCGACTCTCCGGTCTCGTCAATCACTGTAATCTCGATCTGGTAATGATTGGATAATTTAAAACGATTGGGGATGTTTTTTTCTTTGAGGGCTTTGAAAATGATTTCGAAGGTTCCGTTTTGATCTACGCTAGTCTCACCGGAAGCTATTTCTCGTGCATCGAGCATACCGGGAAAACGGAGGGAGATATAGTCCGTAGAATAATAAGGCAAGTAGGTATTTTTGGTGATGCGATATTTGACTTGAGCATTTTGGAGTACATTGCCGGCGAGGTTTTTGGCTAGACCGGAAACACGGATCTCTTGACCGGTCACATAATCTCCCCTAAGCGTATCGAATACTACCTCAAAGCGTGGTCGTTTATACTCTTCTACTTGGATACCGTGATGTGCGTGATCAGCCCTAATAGAAAATCGTCCATTGAGCGAAGTCGTCGGAAGTACGAAGCTACCTGAAAACGAACCAAACGCATTGATCGAGAGTTGTGTTTTGCCGACCGAGCGATTATTGGCATCAAAGAGTTGGACTTCTATACTTCCATTGGGGATAATGGTATTGATTCCGTCCGGTTTTCTATTAAATTTAATTCCTTTAAAATAGATCGTCTGGCCGGGTCTGTATATAGCGCGGTCAGTAAAAAACTGTATCCAAGATTGGTTATTGCCCTGATATCGTTTACTAAAATACATATAATCTTCGACGATGAGCTGGTCTTTGTTGTATCGGATGATCTCCATAACTTGGAGTCGTCTATTTTGAGCTAATCTCATTTCATCTTCCAGTGACCAGTGTACCAATCCGAGATTATCTGTAGATCGAGTGGATATTTTTTGGGCTATGGTAGTTAAGTTGGACTGAGATCTCGTATAGAAGTCCACTTCTGCACCGACTATGGGCTTGCCGGTGAGGCGATGAATTACTGCTATTTGCTTACTTTGATTCATCTTGCGATGGATGATCGCCATATCCGAAACTTGGAACTTAGTCCAGTCCATACCTTGGTTTCGTTTCCGACGACTTTTGTTGCCGTCATGCAGCAATATCAAATAGGGTCCTGCCGGTAGTCCTTTTAGATTTAGTGCCAGACTGTGGTTTTGATAGTCTTTTTGGTCCGGCAT
>JAJRUR010000242.1 GCA_024277695.1 Bacteroidota bacterium
AAACAAAAAAAAATAGGATTCAAGAAAAAATGCGTTTATGGCTAATATTGGCAAAAGTTTTTTTTGAGGAGAACGCACCGTCCTTACGGTGTCCCCCTCTGGAGGTGGCTAGGGGAGGACAACAGTACAACTCACCCCCGACCCCTCTCTTAAAAAAGAGGGGAGCGCAGTCGCTTGGTTAGCTGTCTCGTAGTGACCCTCTCGGTAGATGGTGGGCAATCCATTTGAAGGGGCTAGGGCAGGACTACACCTTTGGAGTTTGCAAATAAATTTGCAAAGCCATTTTGTGTCCCCTCTCCGAAGGATGATACTGCTTCATCGTGCCTCCTCGCAGTGACACTCCCTAGTGTGCTACCCCCAACTCCCCAACATTAGTTATATTTGTCACTTATTATTTATCAGATGGCCAAGAAAGCACCTAAGACCAAAAAGAAAACTAAAAAGCAGCTTAAAAAAATTTCAAAAAAAAGCTCTGCCACTTCCAAAACTACTCCGTCATGGTTTTTAGGTCTAAGACCCTCAGCATATTTTGCGGATAAGTCTTTTCAAAAGTATTTTTGGTATGCAGTAGTGTTCTTTGGATTGATTTCAGCTTGGATGAGCACAACCAATGGAATCAATGGAGATGATGTCTTTCAGAACTACTACGCAGATCACGTTTTGGATTATTATACCACTCTAGGTAGAGATACTTCAGTCCTTACTCATCCAAGGAGTCCAATCGATATTTACGGAGGCCTTTATGAGATCATGACGGCTATACCCAATAGGCTTCTTGGACTTACAGCAGATGACCAAGCTTATCACAGCATTAGACATGTCATCAGTAGTCTGTTCGGTTTATTGGCGATGGTTTTTACCGGGTTGATTATAGCTAGGTGGATCGGCTGGCGATGGGGATTGCTAGGATTTCTTCTCCTTTGGCTTTCGCCGAGGTTTTTAGGACATTCTTTTATGAATCCCAAGGATATTCCCTTTGCAGGCGGATATATGATGAGTCTGTACTTTATGCTCTCTTTGGTAGATCAGCTCCCAAAACCCTCCCGAAAGACTAGCATCGGGTTTGTCATCGGTTTTGGTATCGCTTTTGGAATCCGTGTAGGAGCATTGGTCCTTATAGCATATTTGGGTTTGTTGATGTTGCTAGATTTTTGGTCTCGATATCGCGCCAAACAATTGAAATTCGGTGCCGGATTAGTACAGTATCTGAAGCAAGGACTCATAGTCGTTTTGGCGGGATTTGCTCTCGGTATTTTGTTTTGGCCCTATGGTCTTCGAAGTCCTATCAGCAATACATTGGGGGCTCTGCAAGAGTTTTCAAAACTATCGACGAGTATCCGCACTCTTTTTGGAGGGCAAAATATCATGTCCGATGCCGTACCGTGGTATTATCTCCCAAGCTATATGTGGCGAAGCATTCCTATCTATGCCCTCATCGGGATATTCTTAACCCCTTGGACAGTGTATAAACTCTATAAGACTAAAAAATACAAACTGTTGACTATCGGTCTGCTTCTGGCCGCTTTTTTTCCTATTTTTTATATCATAATGAAAAATGCATCACTCTATGATGGGTGGAGGCACGTAACTTTTGCTTATCCGCCTATGATCGTACTAAGTGTTTTTGGCTTTTATTTCTTATGGCAAAAATTTGCCAATAATGCTATATACAAAAAAATACTTATGGGTCTTTTGGTCCTATCTATGTTAGAGCCGCTCAGCTATATCCTTCGTAATCATACCTATCCATATACTTACTTCAATGCTGTCTCGGGTGGCATTTCTTCTGCATTTGGTCGCTACGAAACGGATTATTATGGTCTTAGTGTAAAACAAGCCTTCGAGTGGATGGAGAAAGAAGGCTTGCTTCAGTCTCAAGATGGAAGCCCTATCCGTATTGCAACTACTTTTTTCTACAATCTTCAAAAAATTGCCACCAAACCATATAAAGACAAGGTAAAGGTCATATACACTCGATATTACGACCGTTATGATCAAGACTGGGATTATGCGATTTATCCGTCTCGCTTTCTGAAAGGTGATCACTTGAGACAGGGTAAGTGGCCTACTTCCAAAACTATTCATACGATTTTTGCAAATAATACACCTCTGGTCGCCATAGTAAAAAATGAAAATAAACAGGCGTTTTTGGGACATCAAGCGATTAAAAAAAGAGACTGGAATACTGCTATCGAACTGCTCACTCAAGAAGTCAAAAAATATCCGGACAACGAATCTGCTTGGTATGATCTTGCAGTGGCTTATGCCAGCCTTAACCAACTGCCCAAAGCCCAAGAAATGCTTACCAAATTATTTGGCATCCAAAAAGGACACCTTGCGGGTAGAAACTTACAAGCTATTATCTATCTCAATCAAGGAAAAAATGATCTGGCAGAGAGCGAATTTCTAAACCTGATCAAAGAACAGAAAAACTATGGTATGGCACATTTCTATTTATCGAGGATTTATGCTTCCAAAAAAGATTATCAGAACGCTATAAAATACGGAACCAATGCAGTAAACTATATGTCCAAAAATAAACAAGCGTTCAGTAATCTTGCAAACATCTTCAGACAGTCCGGACAAGAATCCAAAGCAAAACAAGTAGAGGCTGTAATGCCAAAATAAAAATAATAATGGATCTTAAAGAATTAGAAGCAGGTATCGATCCCAATACGCATTGGTACTATCGGAGTAAAAAAATAGCACTCCATAAGTATTTTGTTCGGCAAGTACCCATGGGATCAAAGATTAAGTTGATTGATTTTGGTGCCGGTTCGGGCTTTTTTGCTATAGATCTTTACCATAGGTATCCGGACCGGATAGAGAAAGTATATCTCGTGGACATTGGCTATAGCCAAAAAGAATTGGATGCAACCCGCAACGATGTTATCCAAAAACTACATTTTATTCCGGAGGGGATCTCGGATGCGATGATTTTGTTTATGGATGTGCTGGAACATATAGAGGATGATCTGGAAATCCTAAAAGACATCAGATCCAAAATCGGAGAGCGTGTATCCTTCTTTATCACCGTTCCGGCTTTTCAATCGCTATGGTCCTACCACGATGTATATCTGGAGCATTATCGCCGATATACATTGGACACTATGAGCCGCTTGCTGGAGCGGGCAGAGTTGCATATCCAAAGAAAATACTACTTGTATTTGCTCCTTTTTCCCGCTGCATATCTTTGGCGAAAAATACACCGATCAAATCAGGGTGAACAGTCCGATATGAAGCTTGTGCATCCGCTTTTGAACAGCCTTCTTTATCACTACCACGCTCTGGAGATGAATTTCCGATCTTGGAATCGTCTATTTGGGTTGAGCTGCGCAGTCGAAGGACATTTTTGACTTACCAACGATATACCAGACGAAGCGCCCCTCCATCATTGCCCAGTACCTCGATATCGAGATCGACCTTGTTTTGCGCTCGCTTTTTTACCAAGATATAGCTCGTACTTATACCCAATGCAGCTCCGGCCAATACATCCCAAACATCATGCCGACGGTTAATCCCTTCCACGCGACTATAACCGACAAATCCTGCCAATACATAAGCAGGCACACCGTAGCTCCACCCGTATTTGCGCTGAATAAAAGACGCTCCATGAAAAGCTGCAGAAGTATGACCCGATGGCATCGCATCATAGGACATCGAGTCACCCGGTCTTTTTTTGCGTATGATCGCCTTTAAGCCATGGGTGGTCACTACGGTTGCAGCGAACGAAAACCCAAATTCCTTCAGGCTCTTTTTATCGCCATCTACCAGACTCGCTATGAAGCCCGATGCAGGCAGAACTACTTGTATTACATCACCGATGTCTTCTACTCTGCTTCGATAAACATCAGACTGTGCACAAGCCAACGAAGGATAAAAATTTGTGGCCATGCAGATAACAATCAAATAGGCATGCCACTTATCTTTTATATACATGGCTAGACTTTTGCAAGATGTTTACCTTTAGACTTACGGATGCGTACCGCTACGACTTTGTATTCAGGACACAAGGCCTCTGAGCAAGCTTCATCAGAGGTGATGTTATTGACCATGATTTCAGGAAAATGAAACGTCGTACTCAAAACTCCAGGCTGGATATCTCTTGTGATCAGGGCGCGCACATCTACTTTGCCGCGTTCTGACTCCAGACAAACCCAATCGTTTTGTCCTATACCATGTTGCGCAGCATCATCGGGATGTATCCAAAGTGCGTCTTGGGTATTGATCAATACATTGCCTGTCCGACGCGTCATCGCTCCGCAATTATAGTGTTCTAGGTCTCGATTGGTTGTCAAAATGTAAGGGTAGTCTTTGGCGTGCAGTTTTATCTCATTAGATTCTTCGAAGGGATGAAACTCAAACTTTCCTTTGCCTCGCTTAAAAGTATCGCTATGCAGTATTTGCGTATCCTTACCTTGCGTATCTACAGGCCATTGTAGTCCGTTGACTCCTAGATTTTCCCAACGGATTCCTGCAAAGAATGGTACGATTTGGGATATTTCTTGAAGCATACCCTCAGGCGTATAGTCGGCTTGTTCGTATCCCATGCGATTCATGATATCGATGATGATCTGCCCATCGGCTTTACTATTGCCTATGGGTTCGAGTACCTTATTGACACGTTGTACGCGCCGTTCTCCATTCGTAAAAGTCCCGCTCTTCTCTAAAAATGAAGCTCCGGGTAGTAGAACATCGGCATATTTGGCTGTTTCAGTCATAAAGAGTTCTTGGACGATGACAAGATCCGTATGCTGTAATGCTTTGATTACTTTTTGTGTATTGGGATCAGTTTGGACGACATCTTCTCCAATGATCCAGATCGCTTTCAGTTTGCCCTCCAAGGCTGCATCAAACATTTCAGGTATCTTATATCCGATGGCTCTAGGCAAGGATACTCCATAAAAGTTTTCATATTTTTTGATGACTTCAGGGTCGGTGACATCGAGGTAACCTGCTCCTTGATGCGGTTGGACACCCATATCTGCACTACCTTGTACATTGTTTTGACCGCGTAGGGGGTTGACTCCCACTCCTTTTCTGCCTATATTGCCTGTGATAAGGGCCAAGTCAGCAATCTGCATCACAGTAAATGTCCCTTGGCTATGCTCTGTTACCCCCAATCCATGAAAACTCATCGCATTCGGGGCACTTGCATAGGCGATAGCGGCTTCTCTGACCAAATCCCTATCGACTCCCGAAATTCTTTCCATTTCGTTGATATCGATCTCGAGTATGTTTTTCTTAAAGTCTTCATAACCTTCTGTCCGATTACGGACAAACTCTTCTGCGACGAGCCCTTCTTTTATGATATAGTAAAGCATCATATTGAGCACAGCTACATTAGTGCCGGGTCGGAGTGCCAGATGAAAGTTTGCGTATTTGGCGAGTTCTGTCTTCCGAGGATCGATGACGATGGATACATTATCCGATTTCATAAAGAACTGCTTGATGCGGGCTCCCGTAACCGGATGGGCAGCAGTGGGGTTAGCACCTATGACTAGGATGCAGTTGGTATGCTGAATGTCTTCGATCGAATTGGTCGCTGCACCTGTTCCGAAAGTTCTTTGCATACCCAAGGCAGTAGGAGAGTGGCACACTCTTGCACATCCATCGATATTATTCGTTCCGACTACTGCACGGATAAACTTTTGCATCAGATAGTTTTCTTCGTTAGTACAGCGCGATGACGAAATTCCCGCTATACTATCCGCTCCAAACTTTTCTTTATAGTGTAGTAACTTGGAGCTAATATAATCATAGGCCTCCTCCCAACTGACTTTTTCTAACTGACCGTTCTTTTTTATCATGGGGTCGCGTAGGCGTTCGGGGTGGTCATAAAACTTAAATGCATAACGACCTTTCAGACAGGTATGTCCCTCATTGACTGTAGCATCATACGGAGCGCGAATACTATTGATCTGATCTTCGGTTTTGCTCACTTCAAGATTGCAGCCTACACCACAGTAGGTACATACAGTCCGTACTTTAGTATCTGTTCGGACTGCCTTGGACTCAAAAACATCGGATATGGCACTCGTGGGACAAGCTTGGGCACATGCACCGCAACTCACACAGTCCGATTCCATAAAGGATTGATCCATACCCTTGATGATACGGGTATCAAAACCTCGACCTGCCATACTCAAGACAAACTGGCCTTGTACTTCATCACAAGCTCGTACGCAGCGATAGCAGTTGATACATTTAGACAGATCAGAGGTCATGTATGGATGGCTAAGGTCTTTAGGCCTATCCAAATGATGAGCACCCTGAGGGTACCGTACCTCTCGAACTCCCGTAAGTGCTGCCACATCTTGAAGTTCACAATTGCCATTGACCTCGCAGGTCAGACAGTCTAGCGGATGATCGGTCAAAACCAGTTCGATGATGTTTTTGCGTAAGCGTCGGATATTGGTCGAATTGGGATAGATGTACATCCCCTCAGTAACCATCGAATGGCATGATGCCATTGTCTTTGTCTTAGCTCCTTTTTCTAAGGCTACATCTACAGAACAAATACGGCAAGATCCAAAGGCTTCCAAATTGGGAGCATCACATAGGGTAGGAATGGATTTTTTGCCTAATATCCTATTACAAAAACTCAAAATGGACTCCCCCTGTTCTGCTCGGTAAGCGATATCGTTTATATAAGCGCGCATAGTTAGGTGATATTTGATTAGTTATGAATAAAATAAGGCTCCAGTTCTTTGGAAAAATAGCGCAATGCATTTTTTACCGGCAGTGGTATCCCACCACCATGTGCACAAAGTGATCCTTGCTCTAGCGTGTCTAAGAGATCGACAAAAAGCTGTTTGTCTATTTTTTGTCCCCTGACTATGGCACCTTCCAAAAGCTCTTGCCCTCGTTTTGTTCCTAATCGACAAGGAAAACATTTTCCACAACTCTCATACTGCGCAAAATCAAATAAGTGCTCTAAATATTTGATCATTTCAAAGCCCTCCGGAATACACACGATAGATGCATGACCTAGTAAGAAACCATTTCTTGCAAAAGACTCAAAATCTACAGTCAGCTCATCTATTTTATCTACAGGTACGATACCTCCTAAGGGACCACCGATCTGCATCGCTTTGACTGCTGTCCTAAACCCTCCGCCCATCTCATCTATTACAGTGCGCAAGGGAGTACCCATTTCTACTTCTACTATTCCCGGTACATTAAAAAAACTGTCTAGACTGATGAGTTTAGTGCCACTAGACTTTTCCGTGCCCAAGCTTCGATAACTTTCGCCTCCATTTTTGAGGATATAGTGCAGCGAGGCCAGTGTTTCTACATTATTGACTACTGTAGGCTTATTAAATAAACCCTCGACAGTCGGATAGGGTGGACGTGTACGTACTTCCGGGCGTTGACCTTCGATCGAATTGATCAGGGCTGTCTCTTCGCCACAGATATAGGCACCTTGCGCTTTGATTATTTTAAACCCAAAATTGATGCCGCTTCCGCGAATGTCTGCACCTAGAAGATCTAAGTTTTGAAGCTCTTCTATGGCTTTTTGGACTTGATCTACAGACTCCGGATATTCTGCTCTGATGTATAAAATACCCCAAGATGCCCCTACTAATATACCTGCAATCATCATCCCTTGAAGCACAGCATGGCTACGCTCCTCTAAGAGATAGCGGTCAGAATATGCACCCGGATCACCCTCGTCAGCATTGCATATTATAAATTTGAGATCCGCCGCTACATCACGGCATATCTGTAATTTCAAACCTATGGGGAAACCGGCACCACCACGTCCTCTCAAACCGGAGGACTTGATATCTTCAAGGGCTTTATCCAAATTTTTACTGTCGATCAAACGGATAAGTGGCTCATAGAAACTTTTGAGATCGCCTATCTCTTGGGTCAATAACTCTACATTTGCCTTGACAGAATAACTATCTCTGTTTTTTTGGCTTTGGCCAATGATTTTTTCGATGTCCGTAAGGTCACTGCCGGAATAATTCTTGCCATCGATATGAAAAGCTGCATTTTCATGACATCTTCCCAGGCAGGTCATATGTCCTATTTGTGTGGAGTCAAAATGTCGGCTTAAAGCCTTGTGGACAGCTTTTTGTGTGCCGGCACAAAGACAAGCACTTCCATTGCATACGTAGGCCTTCTTCCCTTGATTCTCTGCTTTCATAAAGTCATAAAAACTTGCTGCGCCATAGGTGCTGGCACTACCGATTAGAAAATCATCTGCCAGTTGTTGGAGTAGTTTGGGATCAGCCCTGCCTGTTTCGACAGCTGTGCGGCTGATGCGCTCAAATAATCCATCGATGATTCCTTGACGAAGGGAGAGTTCACTTAGATTTTTAGACATAATTGTTTTTGATATTCGTAGGTGAATATACGTCATTTTTTTGAAAGTCTTACAACTGAGATACCTAAATAATCAAAATAAAGCAGGGTTTCTTTCTGTTCGTACATCGAAGGCTGGTCTGGAACTGTTATTTTTTATATCTTTGTATCCCGTAACGTGCTCATAAAAATAAATAGCTCAACATGGCCAAATACATTTTTGTTACGGGAGGTGTAACTTCTTCACTAGGCAAAGGCATTATTGCCGCTTCTTTGGCCAAATTGCTCCAAGCAAGAGGTTATCGCGTCAGCATTCAGAAGCTGGATCCTTATATCAATGTGGACCCAGGCACACTCAACCCATACGAACATGGAGAGTGTTATGTGACCGAAGATGGTGCAGAGACAGACTTGGACTTGGGGCATTATGAGCGCTTTCTGAATCGTCCGACATCACAAGCCAATAATGTCACTACAGGAGGCATCTATCAATCGGTTATCCATAAAGAACGCCAAGGGATGTACCTGGGCAGAACCGTTCAGGTCATTCCACACATCACCGATGAGATCAAAGAGCGTGTACAGATGTTGGGATCGACTGGCAATTATGATGTTGTGATCACCGAAATTGGTGGTACGGTAGGGGACATCGAATCTCTTCCTTTTATAGAGGCCTTACGGCAAATGCGTCAGGAGCTGGGTCAGCAAAATTGTTTGGTGATTCACTTGACTTTGATTCCCTATTTGAGTGCCGCTAAGGAATTAAAAACCAAACCGACACAACACTCCGTTAAGCAGTTACTGGCTCTAGGTGTCCAACCGGATATCCTCGTTTGTAGAACCGAACACCATCTCAGTCAGTCCATACGTACTAAACTGGCGCTGTTTTGTAATGTAAAAAAAGAAGCAGTCATTGAGGCCATCGATGCAGATACTATTTATGATGTACCCTTGCTTATGCACAAAGAAAATCTAGATGCTCAAGTACTGAGGATGATGGGGCTCGATGACAGTCAAATCCCCAATCTCTATAGTTGGAAAGAATTCTTGGGTCGATTAAAAAATCCGGTACACGAGGTGTCGATCGGCCTTGTAGGCAAATACAATGAACTTCCGGATGCCTATAAGTCTATTCACGAATCTTTTGTACACGCTGGAGCAGCCCACGAGACGAGCATCCGTATCGTCCCTATCCACGCTGTAGATCTCGAAAGAACTAAGGACATAGCGCATGTATTTGATGGTTTGGACGGAATCTTGGTCGCCCCGGGTTTCGGTGAGCGAGGTATCGAAGGAAAATTACGCGCAATACAGTTTGCACGCGAAAATCTGATCCCCTTTTTCGGCATCTGTCTGGGCATGCAATGTGCTGTAGTTGAGTTTGCACGAAATGTACTCAAATTGAATGGAGCAGCTTCTACTGAAGTTGACCCGCAAACAAAATATCCGGTCATCGATCTGATGACCGACCAAAAAAACATAACCGACAAAGGGGGAACTATGCGTCTTGGAGCCTATCCATGTCAGCTCAGACCGGGCTCTCTGGCAGCTGAAATCTATCAGAGCGAATTGATCTCTGAACGCCACCGCCATCGCTATGAATTTAATAATGTCTTTAGAGACCAATTTATAGATGCCGGAATGGATATGTCCGGTATCCACCCCGAGTTGGACTTGGTAGAAATCATCGAATTACGCAATCATCCATATTTTCTTGGATGCCAGTTTCACCCTGAACTCAAATCCACCGTAGAAAACCCTCATCCCCTGTTTTTGGCCTTTATACAGGCTGCACGCTCAAAAAAAGAATCCGGCAGATCAGACAGAATATCTAAGCCCAAAAAACAAAATGCGAAAACTTAAACTCAAAGAACTCGACAGACTCTCCGTCGATGCATATCGCAAACTTCAGAAATGGCCCATTGAAATTGTTTTAGACAATATACGCAGCGGACATAACGTAGGATCGGTTTTTAGAACGGCGGATGCTTTTAAAATACACCGAATCATACTCTGTGGCATCACCCCCAAACCCCTGCACCAGGAAATATTTAAAACAGCTATCGGAGCCGAACAGTCGGTAGAATGGGTCTATTCCACAAATATTTTTGAGGACATTTCCGCCAAAAAAAATAAGGGTTGGACAATCATTGGAGTCGAACAAACAGATCAATCCATCTTGATTCCTAGCGATACACTCGCCTCAACTGCTAAAATAGTGCTCATCTTTGGAAATGAAGTCGATGGCATAAGCGAGGAATTGCTCCCCCTTCTCGATATGGCTATCGAAGTACCTCAATTTGGTACTAAACATTCCCTCAATGTATCTGTCTGTGCCGGAATTATCTTGTGGGAGATCGTAAGAAAATGGACTTAATGCATTGGGGTCGATTCAGTCGCTTCCGGTCTTAATCAGATTCCCGTCAGTATTTTTTATGATTCTATTTGGCAGAAGAAAAAAATGCAACAAATGGGACGGCAACGACGTTCATCCTTCATCAAAAAAATACAAAAATATGCAATTGAATAAAAAAATCTATTGGACACTTATAGCAGGAATCGCTCTTTTTGGCTTGTCGCTTTCTTCTTGTGGAGATGATATGGATCAGCTCGGAGCACTTAAGCTCAATTTTAAACTTAACTATCAAGGTCAGCCATTGGTCATGACCCCAAACCAAGTCGACTTTAATGGAATACCCTTCAAAGTATCCAGAGTGAGTTTCTTTATTTCTGAAATGAAACTGTCCGGAACTGAGGGGCAAGTGGATCTCAAAGAAGTAGATTATATCAATCTGACAGATAGTCACGCCGACCTGGCCGCAGCCCAAAAAGGATATGACTATCTGATAAATGATGTCCCGATCGGTCAGTACAATACGATCAGTTTTAATCTGGGACTGACGGATGAAATGAACGCCAAAGCACCTAGTGACTACTCGGCAGGAAGCATTTTAGCTGACCAATCCGAGTACTGTGCTGACTGGGGAAGCTATATTTATATCAAGATCGAAGGTCTTATGGATTTTGATGGCGATGGCATATTTAATGATGGTATCACCATGCATCTGGGCTCCAACGATGCTATGGTAGCCAAGCAATATGATCATGCTATCACCATAAAGGATAAAGAAGAGACACAACTCAATTTTACTTTAGATCTGTACAAGGTTTTTGATGACGGATCGACGGTTTATGACTTTGAGAAATACCCTCGAACCCATACACTGGACTTAATCGAACAGATTAAGTTCGTAGCTCAGGGAGTAGGAAGGGAACTGCAACTCAACTAGTCTCCTTTTCGCCCTTACTTGATTTGTACATTCTAAGACAATACTGCATATATTAGTGCTTATATAGTTGAAGACATTGGGTAGAATATTGTATCTTGTGCATTAGATCTAAAAAATCAAAGCATTGCATATGTCTAGACACATAGCTTACAGTATTTTGTTCGTCGTATTGCATCTGATCACCCATTTACTCTCTGCCCAAGTACTAGAGACTAAAAATTGGTGCCTTTCCAAATGCAATATCGCCGGTGATGAAAAAGAGAATACTAAGTTGGTCTTTATGCAGGCTCAAAATGAAGCTATAAAGAATAGCGTTGCATTTAGATCATCGATACGCTTTCCATTACGTATAGGAATAGTACAGCAAGATTCTGTCGAAGTAGAACTCAAAGAAATCACAGTGAGGAGGGCAATCGATCAGCTGAACGAAGCTTTTAGCGGAGGCGGCATTGTGTTTTATATCGATCGGGTCGATGTCATTCTTTCACCCCTGCATATCGAAGACTTGAGCCCGGACCATTACGCAGCGTATAATGATTTTTCAGACCAATACGATCTACCCAATACGATAAGTCTTTATATTTTTGATACGAAACAAGATTTTTGCAAAATAGGTCCGGAGCGTATTCGTTGCGGTAAACTGAGTGGATTTTCTTATGTCTTATCCAGACGTACTAATAATGTTGTCCTTACACGCTTTGACCTCGATGATCAAAAAATAGTCGTCCACGAGTTTGGACATTTTTTTGGATTGTATCACACTTTTGAAGAAGTCCAATTCGGAAAAGACGAATTTGCTCCGGGCGATTGTGAGATCAAAGGAGATTGTATCTGTGATACACCACCGGATCCATCCCCGATTTTTGAAGTGTATGTCAATTACTCTAATTGTGAAATGGTAGGACTTCAGGCAGAATCCGGCGATCCGTACAAACCGGATTTGCGTAATTATATGGCCTATTATAAACCCTGCTATCTCAAAACCTACCGCTTTAGCCCTCATCAGTTGCTGGTAATGAAGACCGCAGCCCTGTCAGAGATAAGAAGTTTTCTGAGTAGATAGTCCGGAGAAATACTGCAGATAGAGCAGTGGATTATTAGGGCATACCCAACCTTTTGCGGAGAAAATATCGTCTATGTAGGTATGAAGAGGATATCAGGCATTTTATACCATACATTTCCACAAGGGTGGAGCAACATTTCTTGGGCCATGGTTCTATTCTTCTGGACATTTGCCACTATATCTTGTGGTGATGATCTCTCCTTTAGCCATCTCAAAACCGTAGAGATTGGTTTTATCCAACTCGATGTTCCCGACTATTTCGATCTATATGCAAAGCAGGGAATAGATTCTCAGGTAGGTGCTTTGTTTGGTTGGAAAAGTGCAATAGATATTTCCTATGACTTCGGTAAGTATGGAAAACCTTTTGATAAACCCTTGCCTGACCAAGGAGTACTCTTGACAGATACTTTAGGTACGCTAATACGTCAAATCTTAATCTCTGAGGACAGTATGAACGACCTCACCGGCGTATTCATTATAGATCTGAACAAGGATTCAAGTGTAAAACTTTGGACTAGAAATCTCAGTCAAGATCAACAGGCTTTAGTAGTAAAAATATTCAAATCAACTCGGGCTATAGACTGATATATACATTAAAAAAATAACCAAACCAGGATTATGAAAAACACATTTGGAATTTTTATCACGCTCATCTTATTCGCCACACTATTTCAGTCCTGTATTGAGGATAGCTGTACCGATAAGATTACCTTGACCATCTATGAGCCAATCTATGAGGATATCGCTACTGTACGAAACAATGTAAAAATAGGAGAGGCGAGCACTATAGGAGCAACAGGCGCTCTTTATTATTACGAAGACTACTTGCTCATCAATGAACCCGGGATTGGTATCCATATTTATGACAATCGTGACAAAACCAATCCAATCAACTTATCAACCATCGAAGCACAAGGAAGTGCTAGTTTGGCCATCAGAAATAATCGACTCTATTTTGACAATTTTATGGATCTGTATGTCTTTGATGTTTCGGATATGAGCAATCCCAAGTTTGTACATCGTATGGATGATGTGTTCAATGGGCACTACGTAACAAGAGATGGAAAAATAGTAATTGACTATACCAGCTACAAAAAAGAAGTTCAGTACGATTGCGATAGAGGTACATGGATTGGTGTAGATTTTGGGCCGGATGTACTCATTTCCGGTCAGAATCGATTCTTTTCCTTAGAAAGTTTCGATGGTGTAGCAAACAATTCTCCCTCCATAAACAAAAGTAATAATACTGTAGGTGTCGGAGGTTCTTTGGCTCGTTTTACCATAGCTTTCGACCGACTTTATGTAGTCGAATTGCACGGGCTAAAAGTATTTAGTTTGGAGCAGGCTGATAATCCCCAATCCGTCAATGAGATCAATCTGGGCTGGGGTATTGAAACCATTTTTCCTTATAAATCCAATCTCTTCATAGGCGCACGTACAGGTATGTTTATTTTTGATGCATCCAATCGAGATGCTCCGGTGTTGCTCTCCAGATTTGCCCATGCCAATGTATGTGATCCCGTATTTGCAACAGAAAATCGGGCATACGTAACCTTGCGCAACGGCACCGAATGCGAAGGTTTTACGAATGAGCTCAACGTCCTGGACATCACCGAACTCAGAAGCCCGATATTACTTAAAAAATATGCATTAACCAATCCTCGTGGGTTAAGTGTTAGAGGAGATATTCTATATATCTGTGACGGCCCGGACGGACTCAAAGTTTTTGATAGATCTGACGATTACAAGATTGATAAAAATCAGTTGAGTCAAAAAAAGATTTTAGCCAATGACGTGATCTCGCTGAGTCAAAATCATCTGTTAGTCATCGGAGATGAAGGATTATATCAGTACGATAGTTCTAATCCGCTAGATCTTAAAGAATTGAGTTTTATAGCCATAGTTAAGTAGAATTCATCCTATGCTCGCCTCGACATATTGCGATTTTGTCGGGGTGAGCTTTTTTTTTAAAAAAAACATTTGACAAATAATGATCAATGCAATAAAGTTGTTGTTGGGAGTTTTAGTTTTATTGAGTTTACTCTCTTGTGTTAAGTTAGAACTAGAAGTAGAACTGCCGACTTGTATGAAAAAGAAAATAATAAAATTAATGCAAAAATCCGATAAGGAATTAGCAGCATCAGAAGTTTGGTTATGGAAAACCGCAGAAAAGGATTATTATTATTTTAGATTTTTGAAAAACTGCGATGATTGCTTTCATAATTTGTATGATGATCAATGCAATTTTGTTTGTGCTCCCGATGGAGGAATTACCGGTGCAGGAGATGGACAATGCCCTGAATTTGACGGGATAGAAGAAACCACACTTATATGGTCCCGTCAATAAAAAAAATGAAATAATCTTATTATGCGTCTGAAAACTATATGTATCTGTATTTTGATCTTCGTAGTGGGATTGGTTTCTGCCCAAAGCCTATTGGATACGACAGAATATCTAGATGAGATCACACTCGTCAACTCTTCTGTATATATAGGTCATGTAAGCTATATCAGCGATACCGAAACAGTCATCAGAATACTGGGTGGGCATCAGGTGCATATTCCGGCACATCAAATCCGAAAGCATAAGCAGATACTTCTTCGCGGTCCTGAACAATATGCTTTTAGAGAAAAGGGGCCGTATAATCAAATCAATCTGAGCATCATCGCTGCTGAAGGGAAAAGTTTGGATGGACCCATTGGCGGATTTTCGATAGATTATGTATTGGGACGCTCAATCCATAGATCTTTTCGTGGAGGTCTAGGTATAGGACTGCAACTGACACTTTTAAATGAAGATAATTATTTGCTCTTACCCGTCTTTTTAGACTTTGGCGGTTATACCAAATCAAAAAAAGTGAGTCCTTATTATGGTCTCCAAATAGGAAAAGCTCAGGTGCTAACGAGCTCTGTTTGGAATCGTCCGGATAAGGAAAATGTATGGTTCTTGTATCCGCGTTTTGGGCTGCGATTTAACGGAGGCGATGGTGCTACATCGCATTTGATCATCGGTATGCGCATGACCTCCCTTGTCGAATCTACCATCCGTCCCGAATGGGAGCTTGAACGTATTATTCGATCTTATCGATGGGTATTAACTTATCAAATAAGTTTTTAAATAATTGATTATGATCAAAAATATATTATTCGTCGTATTGCTGATTTTTTCTGTTTTGGCTTGTGAAAAGCCACAGAATGAAGCATATCCTGCAGATACACCGGATTGTATAGTTGAGTTAATCGACCAAGAACGACAGCTCACAGAAGGCAAGTGCCAACTATTAAAATCTGTCAAACGGTACCAATTTCAGTCCACGAATGTATATCTGTTTGAAGTGGATCCAAATTGCATCGTGGATGGACTGTCCACCGTATATGCAGAAAACTGTGATGTCTTGTGCCAGTTAGGTGGTATAGCCGGATTTAAGGTATGCGGAGGCGAGCTTTTTTTTGAAAATGCGACTTTGGAAGAAACCATATGGACTAAATAAATAACATAGTGATCAAATTAT
>JAJRUR010000243.1 GCA_024277695.1 Bacteroidota bacterium
CTTGGTCCATTTTTCCATCGGCACTACCTACTAATACTGCAATTTTAGAAATAGCTCCTGTAAGCTCCTTGTACTCCGAAGTACTCAACGTATGAAATCCTGCTGCTTGCATAAATCAAAATTTATAGTGCGCAAATATAAGGATTTGCTCATATAATGTACATTTGTCTATCAAAATTATCAGCTAGCCGATCAATACATCCAGATGACACCTTAACCCTAGGGTTTTTCTCACGGATGAAAAAAATTTGAACAAAGAAAAAACAAATTACGAAAAGCTATAAAACAAAGAGTTCTGAGCAAGAAAGCTAAAAATATCGCCAAAGTCACCCCCTTGATGAAGCAATATCTGGAAATAAAACAAAAGCATCCGGATGCTATTTTACTCTTTCAGGTCGGTGACTTTTATGAAACATTCGGAGCTGATGCCATCAAAGCCGCAGAAATTCTCGGTATCGTGCTGACACATCGCAATAACGGGGCTTCCAAAATTGAGCTTGCCGGTTTTCCGCATCATTCTTTGGATATATATCTGCCCAAACTCGTTCGAGCAGGATATCGCGTAGCCATTTGTGAGCAACTGGAGAAGCCGTCAAAAGAAAAAAAAATTGTCCAGCGTGGCATCACCGAACTTGTCACGCCGGGAATTACTTCTTTGGATGCTCTACTCCAACAAAAGCACAATAATTTTCTCGCAAGTATTTTTTTTAGATCAGGGACCAAAGTGGGTATCTCCTTTTTGGACATTTCTACCGGAGAGTTTTTGGTCTCCGAAGGTACACCAAGTCATATCGACAAACTCATACGGAGTTTTGCACCGTCTGAAATCATCTATGCCAAAGACCAAAAAGAAGCACTTTCGGTATTTAAGTTACACGATACGTATCAGTACGGATTGGATCCTTGGGTATTTGGCGGAAGCTATGGTAGAGAGCAAGTACTCGATCACTTCAAACTCAAAAATCTCAAAGGTTTTGGGATTGAAGAAATGCCTTTGGCACAAGTGGCAGCCGGAGCGATCCTACACTATTTGGCGACAACAGAACATGGGCAGATTGCACACATCACACGTATCAACAGAATCGCCTCCGACGATTATGTATGGTTAGATCGTTTTACGATGCGCAATCTAGAACTCATCGATCCTATGTTTGCTCAAGGAAAATCCCTTCTCCAGGTGCTCGACAATACTATCACACCGATGGGTGCACGCATGCTTAGGAGATGGATCTTTTTGCCACTAAAAGAAATACAAACCATAAAACTGCGCCATGATGTAGTGGACTATCTGGTCAGTACAGAAGAAGCACGCGATATCTGGAAAGAAAATATCTCTAAAATCCACGATCTAGAACGACTGATTTCAAAAGTTTCTATTGGCAAGGTCAGTCCTCGTCAACTCGAACAACTCAAGAATAGTCTTCTCCTCATACCAACTATTCAGAAGATACTCATTGGCTCTAATATCGAGTCCTTGAAGGCCAAAGCGGACTTACTCAATCCTTGTGCCGAACTGACCAAAAAACTCAGCGCTTCACTTCGTGAGGAGCTACCCTCTTTGGTATCCAAAGGAGGTGTATTTAAAGATTCGGCCAGCGAAGAGCTCGCCGAATACCGTTCTATCATTGATCACGCTCAGGAACATCTGCTGGATCTCCAATCCCGAGAAATAGAAACCACCGGTATCCAGAATCTCAAAATCGGTTATAATCGGGTGTTTGGATACTATCTCGAAGTGACCAATAAATATAAAAACCAAGGGCTCATACCCGATCATTGGGTTAGAAAACAAACACTTTCAGGATCAGAGAGATATATCACAGATGAGCTAAAGGTATTAGAAGATAAGATACTTAATGCTAGAGAGTTAAGTTTGAAGATAGAAGAAACACTTTATGCTGAATTGATCCGATTTACGAAAGAATATATCACGCTGATACAGCAAAATGCTTCCATCATCGCCGAGTTGGATTGTTTGTTGGCTTTTGCTGTCAAAGCGATCGATGCCAACTACACACGGCCTGTAGTGGATGACAGCCTGGATATCATCATACGAGCAGGTCGTCATCCTGTCATCGAGGCGCAGATGCCTTTGGCTGAAAGCTATATCCCTAATGACGTGCGACTCAATAAAACCGACCAACAAATCCTGCTTATCACGGGACCTAATATGTCCGGAAAGTCTGCACTGCTTCGTCAGACAGCTTTGATCTGTCTTATGGCACAAATAGGATCATTTGTTCCTGCCACAGAAGCCAAAATCGGCATCCTCGATCGGATTTTTACCCGAGTTGGTGCCAGCGACAATATCTCTTCCGGCGAATCCACATTCATGGTAGAAATGAACGAGACATCTAGTATTATGAATAATATCTCTGACCGTTCTTTGATTTTGATGGATGAGATCGGTCGTGGTACGAGCACCTATGACGGCATTTCTATCGCTTGGTCTATCGCCGAATATTTGCACGAAAACCCTACTGCCAAGCCCAAGACACTTTTTGCGACCCACTATCATGAGCTCAACGAACTGGCAGATAAATATCAGCGCATACATAACTTTCATATCGCTACTCGTGAGACGCAAGACGAAGTCATCTTCTTGAGGAAACTAGAGCCGGGAGGCACAGCGCATAGTTTTGGGATACATGTAGCTAAGATGGCCGGTATGCCACCACGCATCATCCAAAGAGCGACACAGATACTCTCTCATCTCGAAAAACAATCTGTCGATAGTAGTGGGCAGAAGGAAATATCCAAAATAAAACCGCTGAGCAGTGCCGGATACCAACTTCAACTCTTTGATGCACCCGACCCGGCGATGCAAAAGGTCCGCAGTTACCTCCAAGATCTAGACCTCCACCGCATAACCCCTATTGAGTGCATGCTCAAACTACAAGAACTTAAGGATATCCTTTTGTAGTACAGTAGCTCAAGAGGACTTCTTCTTGGGAGATTTTGCCGGTTTAGCCTTGGTTTTCTTCTTTTTTATGAGAGCAGGTTGCTCTTTTTCGATAATCTTTATCACCTGCTCTAAGCTTAGAGCTTTGGCTTGGTCCGGTGTCATGCGTTCCTTGCCTACCTTTGGGAGTTTGATAGATTTTTTCTTGTAGCGGATGAAAGGCCCCCAGCGTCCATTTTCTATGTCAATACCTTCTTTTTCCCATCGATGGATATATCGGTTCGCTTCTTTTTCTATTTTGGCAGCTATGAGTTCATCCATCTGGCTTATGGATAGATTCTGTGGGTCATACCGTCTCGGAATGTTGATATACATATTGTTCCACTTGAGGAAAGGTCCAAATCGTCCTTTACCTTTTGTGACCGGCAGACCATCATAAACATGCACGGGTTCATTTTCTTTTTCTTTGGCCTGAATGATCTCGATACATCGCTCTTCGGAGATGGTCATAGGGTCTTCGTCTCGGGGAAGGGATATAAAACTCTCCTTATATTTGACATAAGGTCCGAAGCGTCCTACATTGGTGATCAATTCTACACCATTATAATGCCCTACTTTACGAGGCAGTTGAAACAAGTCCAAAGCTTGCTCAAAAGTTATAGTTTCGAGATTTTGACCATTTCGCAGATTGGCATATTTGGGTTTTTCGTCTTCTGCCAGTTCGCCATTTACTCCGATCTGAGCCACCGGACCAAATCGAGACATTCTCACTATGAGCGTACGCCCGGTGTTGGGATCCTTGCCCAAAACACGTTCGCCGGCAGCTCTTTCAGCATTTTGTAATGTATTTAGTACATTTTGATGAAATGGTCCATAAAAGTCTTTGAGCATATTGGGCCAAGGGAGTTTTCCTTTGGCTATCTCATCAAATTTGTTTTCGATCGAAGCGGTGAACTGATAGTCCATAATATTAGAGAAATGCTGATCCAAAAAATCACACACAATCATACCCATATCCGTAGGATACAATCTATTTTTGGTAGCTCCGCTAATTTCTTTTTTTACCGATTGTTCTATGCGTCCCTCTTTTAATTGAATCTTTTTTAGAGATCTTTCTGTTCCTTCTCTACTCTCTTTGACCACATACCCCCTTCGGGCTTCCATGATTTTTGTGATAGTAGGTGCATATGTAGATGGTCTGCCTATCCCCTGTTCTTCCAGTTTTTTTACCAGTGTAGCCTCTGTATATCGCGCCGGAGGTTTTGTATATCCTTGGAGTGCTGTGAGTTCTCCCAAATCTAACTTTTGCCCAATGCGCATTGGGGGTAATATGCCTGTAGTTTCAGATTTTTGCATATCGTTTTGATACACTTTAAGAAACCCATCAAATTTGAGCACTTCACCTTCGGCTATCAAATCGCGGTCAGGCAAGGTGGAGATATCAATCCATACTTGAGTCCGCTCTAGTCGCGCATCGGCCATCTGCGATGCAATAGCTCGCTTCCAGATCAAGCCATAAAGTTTTTGCTGGTCAGCATCCTTGCCCGCTTGCTCTCGATCGAAGTATGTAGGTCTGATGGCTTCGTGTGCTTCTTGGGCAGAAGCGTTTTTTGATTTGAATCTACGAGTCTGCAAATAACTCTCCCCAAATTTGCTACGTATCATCTCTGCAATACCTTGCGTGGCCAGCTCACTCATGGATATAGAGTCCGTTCTCATATACGTAATCAAACCTTGCTCGTACAAACGCTGTGCTGCTGACATTGTACGACTAACCGAAAAGCCCAACTTACGACTCGCCTCTTGTTGTAGTGTTGATGTAATAAATGGAGCAGATGGTTTTCGTTTTGCCGGCTTGACCTGTATATCTTTGATAGTAAATATCGCCCCGACACATTGCTCGACAAAAGATATTGCCTCTGCTTCTGTATCAAATCTACTCGGCAATTTAGCCTGTAGTTGATGGCGCACTCCACGGTCATCGAGTAGATCAAATAAGGCTGTAATTTGAAAATAAGATTTGGGCTCAAATGCCATGATCTCACGCTCTCGTTCTACAATGATTTTTACTGCTACACTCTGTACCCTACCTGCAGAGAGTCGGCCTCTGATTTTTTTCCACAATAGTTCCGAAAGTTCAAAGCCCACAAGCCGATCCAATACTCTACGTGCTTGTTGAGCATTGACCAGGTCTTGGTCCACTGTACGCGGATTTTGTACAGCTCTCTGAATGGCTGGTTTGGTAATCTCATGAAACACGATGCGCTTCGTCTGGTCTGCCTTGAGTCCCAGTACTTCGCACAAATGCCAGGATATGGCTTCTCCTTCGCGGTCTTCATCCGTCGCAAGCCAGACTTCATCTACTGTTTTTAGTGCCTTCTTGAGCTCACTTACTACTTTTTTCTTTTCCGGACTGATGACATAATTCGGTTTAAAATTATTCTCAATCTCAATACCATGCTTCCCTTTGTCCAAATCTCTTATATGACCAAAACTGGACTTGACCTTAAAGTCTTTACCGAGGTACCTCTCAATGGTTTTTGCCTTGGCGGGCGACTCTACGATTAATAAATTTTTTGTCATATTACTTTGCTTTGGATTGATTGGTCATCTTCGACACGAGGTCTTTTGAGGCATCAAAAGTATATCATTTTTATGAGTTTCCAAATTTATCCCATGTTTAAAGAAGCCAAATTCAAAGACAGGACAATATTTTTTGGTTTCCATATTAAGTTATACCATTGGAGTATGCATACAATTTGATCTCTGAGTACATAGTACCCATAAGCATTTTAATTAGGTGGTATCTTGGATGTGCTGAGTATAGAGTTACCATCCCTTCTAAAGTCGGCAGCAGCCATCAACCGACCTTCTATTTGGGCTACACCATGTACACCTCCAAAGTAAAGTGATGTATTCTCCCAAAGATTGATTTGCCTATCCATATGGTGCAAGGATGGATAACCGGGCTCTAATTGTACAGTCTTCAGATTATCAAAACTACGCGCCGCTTTGACGGAGTTACGGATGTCTTGATCTAACACAAGCATATTGAATAGGACTTGTCCGATCATAAATGGGATTCTAGCTCCACCACCTGAGCCCAATACCAGTTGATAATCCTCTTGACCGCTTACATAAGTGGGGCAACACATGGAGGCGAGACGTGTGTCCGGGATCCAACTATCGATCCCATTTGGAAGGATGGATTCTTCGCCGAGCATATTATTGAGTTGCAATCCGGTACCTTCAATAAAACAACCACTGCCCTCCCCTAATGTAGTGGTTACTGAAACCGCATTGGACCATTTATCTATGATGCTAAAGTGAGATGTTCCTTTGGATCGAATCTGATGTTGCTGCGTCCGGTAACCGCTGAGCAAATCCAGTCCTTCGGAATTTTTGCGAAATGCTCTCAGGGATTCCCAAACTTCCAGTTGTGCTCGAAGATGTTTTTCGCTAAGAAAATCCAAAGCATTCAAGTCCGTAGTGGCTGCTTTGAGATATTCGATGAGCCATAACCCACCGACTGCCGGTGGTGGATTGGTATACACAGATTTTCCTGCCCAAGACAGTTCTAGTGGTTTTCGATAGATGCAGGTATAGTCCTTCCAATCCTTTTTGGTAAGTTGGGTTGTATTTTCGTATTGGCTAAAAAAAAGATTTGCTATTTCTCCTTCATAAAAAGAACGTACTCCTTGGCGTCCGATATAGTCCAAAGTATCTGATAATTCGGGCAGACGGATTCTTTTTCCTACTGCTTTGATTTGCTCTGCTTGAAAAAAATGCTCCCGACCGTAAGAACTCATACCCAAGATATCCCGCAGAAGAAAAAAGTCATAATATTGAAAATCATTTATGATGACTCCTGTACGACATAGATCCATAGCCGGGGCAAACAACTCCTCTATAGGCATAGTGGCATAGCGCTGATGTATCTCAAAGATGCCGGCCACAGTGCCGGGAGTGGCTATAGACCCGGGACCGACATAATAGAATTCTGAAGTATCACCAAAATCTACCTCAATAGCTTTTAGTTCGGATTGAGATCTCTTCTGCTGAGGTGTCTGGCAAAAAAAGTCAAGTAATGTAGGTTTTTTTCCTTGCGGAATCATCATCGCAAAACCCGCTCCACACAATGAAGACATACATGGCTCTGTAATGCACATAGCTGCCAAAGCCGCTATAGCAGCATCAAATGCATTGCCTCCTGCTCGCAAAATTTCCTCTGCGGCATAGCTTGTTTTTTCATGGCCTGATGAGATACCGTAGTTCATACCACCGACTTTATTTGGGATGATTTGGATAAAAGGATATCGATAGAAGACTTTTTGAGCATCAAGATGATATCGATAGTATCTTTTTTAAACATGACATGCTCAATAGAAATATCCGTTGCAGAGGCGCGCAAGGATAGATCACCAAATCGTCGAGAGTAGCCTTCTTGCAGTTTTTGCAGTAAGCGATGTGTATACTTTTCGATCATGGTCTCTATCTCTTTGTTTGCTTTGGCGAGGACCAAAGATTCGGAAATCCTGAGGAACTGTTTTTCCAGGAAAGCTGCATGTACATCCCGAATGTCCAGCACGCTAATACGCACCGGAGTAGTATCCGGATCTAACTCGATCAAAATCCGAGCCTTCCTAAAACTGCGAAAAACCCCCTTCCAGTCTAGCCAGAGCTTATGATCACCACCGGATGTCATATCTATACGATCTATACGTACATCCCAAGAGCTAAGACTACGACCTGAGACTTTTTTATGTATCAAGTCTTGTAAAAAGTCATAAGGAACTGAAAAATTGAGTTGGAGGGCACTCTCTTCGATAGGTGGGATAGTATTCATGACGACGGAAAAGTCTCCCGGGGGATTAAGCTCTTGGACACTTCGGATAAGAGGATGCAGCACTAGAGCTCCGTCCAAAACGACAAGATCTTGATCTAGACCGATGTGTGTCAAATGCACCGCCGTGATATTGGGGGCAATGCCCATCGTATCCCAAATCCGTATGGGAATATGGTTAGAAAGTTGTTCTTGAGCCAGACCCTTCCAGTCCAAGGTAGAGATCCGTTGATTAATTTTTTGTTCGATTTTTATCCTGATTTTTTCGATCAAATTATCCGCAATATTGGGAGATATTTTGACAAAACCCCACTGAAGGAGGCTCTCCTCCATAAAATCAATGTGTTGGATTTGGACGGCAAATGATTGCAATATGTTTTTTGATGTCCGGAAGATCAGCCTACATCTAATACTTATCTGAGCATTCAAATTCTTTTTAAACCAACCCGCAGATTCTTTATTTTTTATCTCCAAATTCATCAGGACATCGGCACCCTTCGGATCAAGTCCCAACAGTTGGGAGGACACTAGTCTAAAAGACAAAAACAGACCCTTGAATGGTTCGGCTTGGATGTCTCCCTCCCAAACCAATCCATCAGACTTTTTCAAAAGGATGTCGCATAAGTCTCGTAGGTCCAAACGGACACGGAATGATATTTCAGAAGATTTCTTGTTAATCATTAGTCAGTATAAAAAGAATTTCTATATTTTGGCTTTTAATCATGCTACAAAGAAACTCCAAATATTGTACATATCTATATAGTCCCATCGGATTGTTGCGCATATATGCAGACGAACATGCTATCACGGGGCTACAATTTGATCCTAATGTGTACTATGCAGATACCAATGATATATTGCATGATGCCAAACGACAGTTGATAGAATATTTTGAGGGGAAACGAAAAGTTTTTGAGCTTCCGGTGAAATTGGACGGTACGGTGTTTCAACATCAGGTGTGGAACGCCATTGCAGATATTGCATACGGCAGATCAAAAAGTTACAAAGACATAGCTAAACAAATCGGTAATCCCGCCTCTGTGCGGGCTGTAGGCAAATGCACCTCTTTGAATCCCATACCCATCATCATACCATGCCATCGCATCCTAGGAGTACAAGGTGACCTGACAGGATATCGAGGTGGATTGAAACGTAAGGAATGGCTCCTCCAGCTCGAAAATCCTTTTGTCCAACTCAGTTTATTTGAGCAAGAGTACCGATTGGTAAAATAATTTATGACCCCAAAAGAAACAAGCAACATCAAAGCATCGTTATATTTGCAACCGATTTATAAATGAATCCTAAGCTCGCATGTTGACACATCAAAGTATCAAAATCCCTTTTAGTTTCTTATGGTACCTTATGATCTGCTTGAGCATGCTTACTATGTTCTTTGGATGTAATGATCAGGAAGATATACCGTTTCAAGATGCCATAGATGATAAACTCATCAATGAATATTTTGATGCAAATGGTATCACAGGTGCCGTCAAAACCGAAAGTGGTCTGTACTATGAGATCATAGATGCAGGTGGTAGTAACAAGCCGACGCTCTCTGATACTTTGAGTATATTATTTGTAGGTAGATTACTCAATGGTGACATTTTTGATTCGACCTTAGAAGATGACGAACCCAGCGAACTTTTATTGGCCAATACAGTCAAAGGATTTCAAGAAGGGATGCAGCTCATAGGCAAAGGGGGGCATATCGTGCTGTATATGCCCTCGAGTCTAGGATTTGGCAGTTCATCCCAAGGGCTGATACCACCGAACGCCGTGATTATATTCAGTATCAATTTATTAGACTTTTATTAAGCCTTGTCAGATAGCGATTTTAAAATCGCCTGCACAAATTATTCGCGGCAAACCCTGAAGATCATCTAGTAGTGCAGTATGCTGATATACTTCCTGATAAACCTGCTGAAGTTCCATTGCATTTTGACTATTGCACTCCAGATAAATGCGTGGTAAATGCGGCTGTTTTTGAGCAAATAGAAGTATCTTTTTATAAAAAATAAAGGGATCATCGACAAAAAGCGCCATAGCGGGTTCATACTCCAATACGGAAATATCCATCATTGCTTTTTCTTCATAAGGAATGTAAGGTGGGTTGCTTACGATGATGTCCGGATCTAAAGGGAGTTTAGCCCATTGGGACTCGTCGAGAAAGTCCAATAACTGAAAGTCTATCTCTAACCGAAGTCTTTTGGCATTGGCTCTAGCCAAAGTAAGTGCCTCCTTGGATATATCTATAGCTGTGATATGCAAGTGCGGAAAGAAGCGTTTTAAGGCAAGTGCAATACATGAGCTACCTGTTCCGATATCGAGTATATGGAGATTCTTTTTGGGCATTTTGCTGATTTCTTGCCTTAAGTACCATACGAGTTCTTCGGTTTCTGATCGGGGTATCAAGACGCGTTGATCCACAGTGAGTTTGAAGTCAAAAAAATCTTTGTAACCCAAGATATAGTCGAGCGGCTCAAAACTGTTGAGGCGTTCAAAAAATTGGACTTCGGGGATGGATATGCGTTCATTATATGCATTGACAAACTGAAATTCTTGTTCTGAAGCTCTGTACATCGGAGCGATAATACGACAGATCGCAATACGCTCATTCTTGTCCAACTGTGGGCTGATCTTATCGAGTATGTATGTACGGTTGGCATCCATTTTAAATAACCATCATTGAAGTTAAAACGAGGAGGATAAATAAGTTTAAGCCATTAAGTGCTAGATGCATAGAATAATAAATTCAAGATGTCGATGTAGGCGAGGCCTCAAATTATTGTACCGGAACTATTAGATCCAAATATAGTTTATATATTCTACAAGTCAAAAATCTAATTGTTATATTATATATCATTATCCATAAATGGATTGAAGCTGCCAACCGATCGCGCACCCATACTCGATGCACGTAGTATACTCCGATCACCAAATCGATCACGCATCCGATCCATCGCTTGGTAGAGTCTAATCGTCTTTGAACTATCTTCAAAAAGATCCATCTGATAGCTGCCCTGTACCAAGTGACTAAAGCGTACTCCGACCAATCGAATCAAAACCCTGCGCTTATATAATCTATCAAAAAGTTGTTTTACTGCAGGGATCAACTGATGATCTACTGCTGTATACTGGATACGAGATTGGAGGGATTGCGTCTTAAAATCCGAATAGCGCAACTTGACACTGATACAGCCCGTCAGTTTTTGTGTACGTCTGAGTTGAAAAGCCAGTTTTTCGGTCATTGCAGTAAGGGTCGTACGGAGTTGGAACACATCGGTCGTATCCCGATCAAAAGTTCGCTCGGTAGAGATAGACTTACGCTCCGAATAGGGCTGTACCGGTGAGGGATCGATGCCATGAGCTTTTTTCCAGATGAGCAAACCGTTTTTGCCCAGTACATGGCGCATAGCTTCTCCGGGCATCTGTTGGATAGTATGGATTCGCTTTACGCCCAGATTACAGAGCGTCTGAAAGGTCTTCTCCCCTACCATCGGAATTTTGCGTACACTCAGCGGAGCCAAAAATGGCTTCTCCCTACCGGGCTCCACCCATATTTCATTATTGGGCTTGGCTTCTCCTGTGGCTATTTTAGCCACCGTCTTATTAGATGATAACCCAAACGAAATCGGTAATCCACTCTCTTGAATTATGCGCTTTCGCAAATCCGTAGCAAAACGCATGCAACCAAAATACTTGTCCATACCCGTCAGATCTATGTAAAACTCATCAATGGATGATTTTTCAAACAGAGGAGCCCCATCTCGAATAATCTCTGTCACTAGCCGCGAGTACTTGCTATAGCTATCCGCATCTCCACGCAGTACAATAGCTTCAGGACATAGGCTCCGCGCCATGCGCATAGGCATAGCCGAATGAATACCAAATGCCCGTGCTTCATAACTACACGAGGCTACTACGCCACGATCGCTCTTCCCACCTATCAATATGGGCTTGCCCTCCAATCGACTATCCAGCAAACGCTCGACGGATACAAAAAAAGTATCGAGATCCATATGCACTATGGATCGCTTATCTGATGAGTTATTCGCCATAATAATGTCGCAATATACGACATTATTATGAATGCAAAAAATAGAAGATCCAAGGTGAAGACTATTTTTACCCCAACTACCTGAGATGCATCAGATAGATTATAATCTTCTGACTACTATGTATTGAATATTTAGACCCAAATTATCCGGGTTTCTGTTGATATAATCAAAGGAGAGATCAATCTGATATCCCGGGATACCGCCAAAGCTAAAAATCATGTCTTGCGGAGAGATGTTTTGTCGTTGTTGAGCACTATTATATTTATTTGATAGTTCATCCATCCAAGAGTCGAGCTCGATCGGATAGCTTTGATCATCTACAATAAACTCCGCATCGGAAAGTTTGTCCACTTTGAACTGAAAACGACGGCCATCAATATCATAACTGTCCATAAAGTACGGAAATCGAATAAAATAGATACCATCTACTATAGTGATTACATCATTTCGTTTTTTGGTGGAAGCGATAGAAAATATATCTTCATTTTGGTATTGTGCTTCTAAACGGACTTCTTTTAGATTTAGTCGTTCTCTTATGGTCTGTGCATCTACGGCTTGCTCATCGATATCTAAGCCCAAGTGCTCAACTAACTGGACTAGGGATGCTTTTCCATGGTTATTTTGGAGATAATACAGGCTCGATACGATTTGATTATTGAGTTTTTGCGGATCAGAGGATCCGGGTAATTGACGGAGTCCTTCTAGGATTCTTTTTTGCTGGTTTTTTTTGGCTACAGAAAAAGCACTCCAAGGACTGAATGCAGCAAACAGACAAAAAATCCATAACGAGATAGGGATAAATCTCAATTTTATCCGCGGTCTAAAGAAGATAAAGCCGATGGCGATCACAGCTAACCATACTCCCATTAGGGCTACATAATATCTAGGAAAAGTAATCCCATAATCTCCTATACGCCGATAGATAGCAATAAATAAAAAGATAATCGCTGCAGGCATGGTATAGAAAATATATTTCTTAAAGAAAAGCGCTCTGCCTTTTAAGGGATAGATGAGCAAGTAAGTAAAAATACTCAAGCCGCTATACATCAATACGAGTTTGGTTATCCATCCTTTGGGTAATGTGGTTTCTACAGTTGTCTTGATCATATAACTATACAAAATAACAAAGTAGATAGACAGGAGCGGAAACAGCAAAAAAGAAGATAGCTTCTTAATGTAAGGCTTCAGCGACTGCGGAGATTGTGTGATTTGGTCGCGATCATAACCGTGCGTAAATATGATGGTCAGAAATACCCCGCCGAGCAGAACGGCCATCTGTGCATAAAGCTTATCATGTATTCTTAGTCCAAACAAAAACTCCAATGCCTTGAGAGAAAGAGCCAAGCCTATCCAAAACAACAATACCAAAACAAAAGCTACTAGTATATTCTGGAAGAGTCTTAGGTTGTAACTCCAAAAAACATCATTTGATGCATCGAACACCGGCAAGAATGCAGCAAGCAGCAGAGTACTCACAAAAAAGACAAATGTATGGATACCGATGCGAGGATTCCAATCTTCCGGCAAATACATAAAGTAAATGACTAAGATCAAGCCGATGAACAGTTTGGTCAAGAGACCAAAGCGAAAATTGGGCTGCATCTGCTCTAATGCTTCTATACTAAAAAACAAGGATATACCCAAAACCGCAGTAACAGCCAGATTGACCCAAGGATCGACGTGGAGATCTTCTGAAAATTGTATATAATAGACCAGGGCAAGAGCTGCAACAATACTACTGGATATCGTTATGGGGAACTCTCGAATCGTGGATCTAAAGAAACGTCTTATATCATTTCTGAGTATATCAAACTTCATATGGAGATTAAAATATCTCTCGAATCAATTAAATAAATTGTTATACTCATTATCATTTTCATTTGCTTCACGCTTCAGTTTTTCTCGCTGTCGAGGAGCTTCGCTCAGATCTAGGAAGTCCTCCGAGGCTGTATCACCCATCAGAAGCAACGTACTCTGTTTTTCGTATTGCTCCAGCATTCTGAGTCCTTCCTCTTCAAATACACCATTTTGCAGGTCGATAGAATTCATAAAACTATCGGACATTTCCATAAAACGTTCCATCTCACCGATCTTATTGGCCACATCATCAGCGATCACTTCGAGTGCTTCGTCAAACATTGCGCGCTTATCTTTATCACCGGCTATGACCGACATAGCAGATTTCATCGCACTATGTGATGCACGGATGGCCTTGCGCTCTTGCTCTTTGAGTTTGACTTGATCTTTGGTATCTTCGAGAAGTATTTCCGAATTTTGATACATTTTGCGTAGGACTTTGTGGAGGATTTCCATTTTGCTGTAGAGTGCAGTATATTTTGCGTTGGTGTCTTTCAGTCTTGCAGCTTTTCTGCCAGACAAGAGCATCTCTTTGCTCATATCTCTTTCTTTTGCTTTTCGGGCGAGAGCAAGATTGTTCTTGATTTCTCCCTCATTTTCAGCAATCAAAGTTTTGATTTTTCGCATCTGGCCTCGAATATTGCCGATCTGTGTACTCATTTTTGCCAGATTATCCTCTAGGTCATCGACATAGTTTTTTAGGATTCCGATGGGATCTATTGTAATGAATATGCTGGTAATCTTACGCATGATACTTTTGTACATATATCCAACCAATCCTCGTGCTTTGGGATCCAATACCATATAGACTATAGCGCCAAGTACCAAAAGCATGCCGGCTAGGGCTATAATGTTTGAAGTTAAGGCTATCAATGCAGGCAAAAATTTGGTCAGCAAATATCCTCCACCTAGGACCAATCCGACTAAAAATATTAACCCCGTGGTACCCTCAGGTCGCTTCCAAAATGACTTAGGCTTACTGCCGTCTGTAAATTTATGTGTACTCATCTATAGATATGTTATTGGTTACTAATTAATTGAATGTCTTTTTCCAATGTGCCAATCATCGCAGAATATGCCTGCCCAAATCGATCTTTAGTTTCGATAATTTTGGATTTTTCCACCTCGATATCATCACCCGATGCGTCCAGTTTTGCCTTCATTTCTACCATTTTGGCTTTAAACTCCTTAATTTTTTGATCATATTCTTCGATCTTTTTCTTGATATATTCGGCTTCTTGCACCCGTGAGGCTACGCGTTTCTCCATTTGATTCGTTAGGGCTTGATCAAATAATCGCTTCTCATCATCCAGTACCTTTCGATAATGCTTTACCGTCTGTATGAGCTTGTCCTGCGTCACTCCCATAGTAGCAGCTGTAGCCAAAGTGGATTTCAATGCAGTTTTTTCGTCCATTTGCATTTGAAGCATTGCACCGATGGATCGTTTAAATTTGATATAATCAAAACTTTCCAGACTATGGGCAGCTATAGCATTGAGCAGCAACGCCGTACTCTTGGTATCCAGATCATCCGAAAGCTCAAATATCGAAGCCAAATCATTTTTCATAAATGTTAGTTATTTTTCCAAAGCTATAAAATTATCATTTTCTACGAACTCACAAGCTAAATACAGGAATTTTTTTAAAAATTTCCTTACTTTCCTTACGCCCACGATCCCTATCTACTCATCAGGTTGAGTATGCAGATTCCTAGAGGACGGCATCATATCCGATCCAAAGAATTGGTTTATATTTGTACTAGTATATGCTAAAATGTCTTTCATTTTGGTAGATCAATTCACTTGGACAAACAACATATCATGACAAGATATCTAATTTTCATCTTTATATTTCTGGTCGGATTTTCATGCAATGAAGAGAAATCCCCTCAAGATGTTGCCCGTCATACAGAAAAGATCAGCTATGACTCTACTCTTGCCCATCGTCTGGGTGCTGACGAGTACGGAATGCAAAAGTATGTCCTTGCCTTGCTCAAAAAAGGTCCGAAGCGATCCCAAAGTCCTCAAGAGACCGAGCGAATACAGGCTGCACATCTAAAAAATATTATGCGCTTGGCAAAAGAAAAAAAACTGGTTTTTGCGGGTCCTGTTTTGGACGATAGTGATTTGCAGGGAATATTTATTTTTAACGTCCGTGAGATAAAAGAAGCCAAAATGCTGATTCAGTCTGATCCGGCTATCCAATCGGGCAGACTCATTATGGAACTTTATCCATGGTATGGTACTGCTGCTCTCGAAGAATTGAATGCAATAAGCAAAAAAATAGCTAAAACTAGAATATAACTACTGTGTTGGGCAGCTATTTACAACTCGGTTTTCGACATATTTTGGATATCCAAGCCTATGATCACATGCTTTTCCTCATAGCCTTGTGTGCCGTGTATAAGCTGACGGATTGGAAAAAACTCGCTGTATTGGTCACTGCCTTTACTATAGGGCACTCACTTACTTTGGCGCTTTCGGCACTCCGTCTTTTTGTAATTCGTGCAGATATCATCGAGTTTTTGATTCCGTTGACGATTGCTCTTACTGCCGTGTATAGTCTTTTGACCGATCCCAAGCAATCCAAATCCCAAAGACTCAAATATCTCATTGTGCTCTTCTTTGGTTTTGTGCATGGATTGGGATTTTCAAGTTATTTCAAGGCTCTGCTCGGGACAGAGTCTGATATTACACTGCCCTTGTTTGCATTTAATTTGGGTGTAGAGATCGGGCAGTTAGTCATAGTGTTGGTCATACTGCTTTTTAGTTTTGTTTTTCTAAATGTATTAAAAATTAACCAAAAACATTGGAATCAAACGATTTCAGTATTCAGCTTGGTAGCAGCGATATATCTCATGGTCCAAGTCAGATTTTGGTAAGTAGTTTAGGATGAATACGTTGAGCAGCAGTATTATGGGTCTAGTCGTTGGTAGTTTATTGGTACAAAAAAGTACCATAATCCGATTGGAGATATACGGTTTTTTTGTCCGCTGACTCTACACGCCCGATGATACGCGCTTCGATATTAAAAGCAGCTATGATATCCAACATGCTTTTGGCGGAAGCCTCATCCGTATATATCTCCAGACGCACGCCCATATTAAAAACTTGGTACATCTCGCGCCAGGATGCGTTGGACTCCGCTTGGATCAGCTCAAAAACCGGTGGTAAGGGCAACAGATGGTCTTTTATTATTTTTTTGTTGTGCACAAAATTCAAAACTTTGGTATGAGCTCCGCCGGTATTGTGTATCATACCGTGGATATCTGATCGATGCTTATCTAATAACGCCCGGATAATCGGAAGAAAAGACCGTGTCGGGCTGAGCAATAATTGACCTACTTCATATCCCCGATAACGATCAGTGAGTCGTTTTGTGCCGACATATTGTACTTGAGGACTTGTATTGGGATCTGCTGATTCGGGATAGTGTTCCAGATAATACTTGCTGAGTACATCGTGACGTGCGGATGTAAGACCATTGCTTCCGATACCCGAATTGTACTGATCTTCATAGCTGCTTTGTCCATAAGAAGCTAGTCCCACAATGACATCACCATCTCGAATATCATTGATGATCAATTGATCTTTTTTTAGTCTCGCAAATGCCGTTATCCCTACATCGATAGTTCGTACTACATCTCCAACATCAGCAGTCTCACCACCTGCACTAACCAGCCGGCTACCGAGCGTCGCCATTTTATCTATAAAGTGTTGATTGCCTAAGATAAGCGCCTTAATTACTTCTCCGGTGATGAGGTGTTTATTTCTACCGATGGTCGAAGAAATCACGATATCCTCCGTGCATCCGACACAGGCCATATCGTCTGTATTCATCACCATAGCATCTTGAGCTATAGATCTCCATACGGACAAGTCTCCGGTTTCACGCCAATACAGATAAGCCAAAGCGGTTTTTGTTCCTGCCGTATCTGCATGCATTATATTGCAGTAGCTATCATTTCCGCCTAATATATCCGGTAAGATTTTACAAAAAGCATCGGGATATAGTCCCTTATCAAGTCCCTCGATGGCATCATGTACTTCTCTTTTGTCAGCGGATACTCCTCGCTGATCATATACGGATGGTCCATTATTTTTAGTCATGAGCCAAAGATAGTTGATTAGTTGATAATATTTTGAGTGCTCAAGCATCCAAAAATCAAATACCTGAAACAATTCCTGAATTTGAAGTCCGCAGATTATGACTTCTTACGTATAATTCTGTACAAAAAAAGAAACACAAAAGAAGGCAAAACAACATAGAGTGCTTCACTATATATTACCTTCATCCCCCATTCCGAAAAAAAATTAGAAACTCCTATGGGACTTACTTGGATTACTCTCCATGGTAAGAAATAACGATCTGCTGTCCATGGTGCAAAAAAGGCGATGCCCATACCTCCTGTAGTCATAGCATCCAAAACTCCGTGGGACAGTGTGCTGATGAGAAGTATCCAGAATACAGTCCTACGCTCTTCTGTAGTAGCTTTTGATTTTGGGTAAAATATTCGCCGAAGCATTAATGTCCAGATCAAGGCAAAAAATATGGAATGTGTGATGCCTCGATGACCGAACATGTGTTCATAAGGTATTCCAAACTTAAAGGCGAGTACATCCGCGTCAGGTATTATAGCGGATAGGAGAGCAAGTAGATAAATAATTTTTCCGGGCTTTTTATTTGACTTAGTCAAAATACGTCCTGTGGTCAGTGCTACAATTGAATGCCCGAATATCGAAGCCATAGGATAAATATAATCAAATTCCTAATTAAGAAGGTCCATTCTTACCATGACAACTCTCCTTTTGATCTATTTTAAACTAGCGATATAAATATTACACATCGCTTGAAGAGTAATATATAAAAAAACAGACCATCTATAAACGAGATGGTCTGCATTGGTAGTTAAATATTTAATCACTATTATTTGATGGAAAAATAGGAGCTTTCATTTTTTCCACCGTCCAAAACGGTATTTAGTCGATTTTTCATTTCGTTGGATAAATCAAATGCATTTTGTCGTGCGAAGATCTCCTTGAGTGCTATGAGTGTATTTTGATCATTGGGATCAACAGCTTCTGCATTTTTGAAGTAAGGGAGTGACATACCAAACAAGTCATTGGATTTTTTTTCTAGTGCGTCATATTCTTTTTGAGCACTTAGAGGCAGGTCGTTCATTTGTTTGTTATACTCAACAGCCTTGTTATAGTATAGTGCACCAATAGAGTAATACGCAGAGGCATATTTTGAATCTACTTGAGTAGCATTTTCGTATTCTGTTTTGGCTAGATCAAAGTACTGATCTGCTTTTGCCATATCGCCATCCTTTCGAGCAGTCTGATAGATATTTTCGTACACCTGACCTAGAGTAAGATAGATAGATGGGTTATTAGGTTCCGCTTTTTTTGCCAGTTCAAGTTTTTCTACTAGGATATCCATTTTGCCTTGCGCCAGATAGTAGTTGATTTCTGAGAAGAGCAGAGCAGAATTGTCCGGATATTTTTCTCTACCTTTTTGGAGCACGGCTGCTGCTTTATCTTTGTCAGTTTGCGCATATATTTGATAGAGCGATGTATAAATATTAGCTTCATCATAACCACTTTCCATAAGTGGGACGAAGTACTTTTCTGTGGCTTCAAAATCATTGGTCTGCATAGCAGATATACCCGCCATATATTTTAGATTATTGATATCTTTTTCATTATCGATGGGCATCTTGCCATCATTTGCTTTGATCAGATCGATGAGTCGGACCATAGTGTCAAAAGTCTTGAATGCTGCACCATAGTTTTTTGATTGAAAGAGAGCAAAAGAAAAATTATTGAGGTCAGCAAATCCCTCGAGAATCATTTTGAGGGCGGCAGATTTTTCAGAACCTTTTTGGGCAGTGGAAATTGCTTTGGTTATGCCATTTAAAAAACCCAAAGCAGCTTCGGGATCAGAAAAGCCGGAAGATGGATTGAGAATATTGGCTTTTACTTGCTTCGATATCAATGCTTTGTAGAGTTTTGCTTTAATGAGCCAAGTTTTGGACTTCAGCGATTGCTCCGGGTCATTAACTGCCAGCTTGATCAAATCCATAGCTTCTGTAAGTTTGGCTGCATTTTTTACTTCATCTTGATAAAAAGAAGAGATGGCTTTGTCCGCTTTTTTGATGGCTTTGTCCGGACTCACTTGCGCATAGCTTGCTGTACTGACAAACAAAAGGGCTAGAAAGAGGGAAAATAGGTTTTTCATATGTTTAAAATTATTTTGAATGAGTTATCTAAAAATAAAAAATATATCACCTTCGACTCGGCTTTTATCGTTTGATACAATGCAGAGTGTTTGGTTTGTTTCAATCATAAGACTACAGCAAGGTAAAAAGAATGTTTTAAAAAAGTTAATAATTTTTAATCAATTCGTTAAGAAAATCATTCTTCTTCTTCATTTTCAACATCGCCATCATTCATTTTTACAACGACCACATCTGCTATTCGGTCATTTTCATCGATGCGTATCAATTTTACTCCTTGAGTTGCGCGTCCCATTTCTCTCATTTCGGATACTTTGAGTCGTATGACGATGCCGGATTCGTTGGTGATCATCAGATCATCTTCGGCTTTTGCGGCTTTTAAAGCTACGAGGTGTCCGGTTTTTTCTGTAACTTTCATTGTTTTGACACCTTTACCACCTCGATTGGTCATCCGATAGTCATCTAAAGGAGATCGTTTACCATTACCTTTTTCAGAGACTACAAGTACACTCGTCTCCGTATCCGAAGGATCCATGACGATCATTCCTACGATTTCGTCGTTGTCTCCATCCAATCGCATGCCTCTTACTCCTGAAGCAGTTCTACCCATAGATCGGACTTTGGATTCGGGGAATCGGATAGCGCGTCCATTTTTATTTGCCAGAACGATTTCTGATGTACCATCCGTCAGACGTACCTCCAATAATTGGTCGCCTTCCTTAATAGTAATCGCATTGATACCATTGACCCTTGGTCTGGAAAAGGCTTCGACGATCGTCTTTTTGATCATGCCTTTTTTGGTACAAAAGATGATATGATGATTGCGGATATACTCTTCGTCCTCTAAGCTTTCGATGCTGATATAGGCTTTGACTTTATCGTCTTTGGGCAAAGCGATGATGTTTTGGAGCACACGTCCTGTGCTTCCTTTTGCCGACTGGGGTATTTCATAGACTTTGAGCCAATGGCATCTGCCTTTTTCGCTAAAGAGCAACAAGTAGTTATGATTATTGGCTATGAACATATGCTCGATGAAGTCTTCATTGCGTGTTTTGGAACCTTTAGAACCTCTTCCTCCCCTACTTTGTTGGCGATATTCTTTGAGGCTTGTCCTCTTGATATAACCTAAATGTGAGATAGTGACCACAACTTTTTCGTTGGGGATGAGATCTTCCATAGAGATTTCTCCATCGGCATAGCTGATTTCTGTTCTGCGTTCATCTCCAAATCGTTCTTTGATATCAGTCAGCTCTTCTTTGATGATATCCCGTTGCATCTGCTCGCTATTGATGATCTCCTTAAAGTGTTTGATGTCTTTGAGAAGTTGGTCATACTCTGCTTGGATTTTATCTCTTTCCAGTCCTACCAGTTTTTGGAGACGCATCTCCAAGATAGCTTTTGCTTGAAGTTCAGATAAACTAAAGCGGCTCATCAAGGCATCTTTGGCATCATCGACTGTTTTTGATTTTCGTATGAGGTCTATAATTTCGTCGATATTGTCCAAGGCGATGAGTAAGCCCTCTAAAATATGGGCTCGTTCTTCAGCTTTTTTGAGGTCATATTTTGTGCGTCTGACGACGACTTCCAACCTAAATTTGACAAATTCTTCGATGATTTGTTTTAGGTTGAGCTGTCGGGGTCGATTATTGACCAGCGCTATATTATTGACTCCGTAAGAGGACTGGAGTGCAGTATATTTGAACAATTTGCTCAACACGATGCTTGCCATCGCGTCACGTTTGATATCGACGACGATACGCAGGCCGTTTCGGTCGGACTCATCACGAATATCGCTGATACCTTTGATTTTTTCTTCGTTGACCAAATCGGCCATTTTTTTGACGAGATTGGCCTTGTTGACTTGGTAAGGTATTTCGTTGATGATGATGGTTTCTTTACCGCTGTCTGACTGCTCGATATAAGCTTTGGCTCGCACGACTACTCTTCCTCTGCCTGTCCTAAAAGCTTCTCTGACTCCCTCCATTCCATAGATGATGCCACCTGTAGGAAAGTCCGGTGCCTTGATATGCTCCATCAGTTCATCGATCGTGATATCCGGATTATCGATCAAAGCAATAGTGCCGTCAACTACCTCGGATAGATTATGTGGGAGCATATTGGTAGCCATACCGACTGCTATCCCTGATGCACCATTGATGAGCAGGTTGGGTACCTTGGTAGGCAATACGTCCGGTTCTTCGAGAGAATCATCAAAATTTAAAGAAAAGTCAACGGTGTCTTTTTTGATATCATCCAGCAGCTCATCGGAGAGCCGCTTTAGTCTAGCTTCAGTGTATCGCATTGCTGCCGGACTGTCGCCATCCATAGAACCGAAGTTTCCTTGTCCATCAACCAAAGGATACCTCAGCGACCACTCTTGAGCCATACGCACCATCGAGTCATAGACGGCACCATCTCCGTGCGGATGATACTTACCGAGTACCTCACCGACGATACGGGCAGATTTTTTGTGTGCTTTGTTGTAGGTCAATCCCAATTGATCCATTCCGTACAAAATACGTCGATGGACAGGTTTGAGGCCATCTCGTACATCCGGTAATGCTCTTGCGACGATTACAGACATCGAATAATCGATGTAGGCGGATTTCATTTCGTCCTCTATATTGATCTTTACTATTTTTGAGTCCTCTGACATAGTCTGATTTTCTTTCTAAAATGTGTGCAAAAATACGAAAATTTAATCATATATAATAGCCTTA
>JAJRUR010000244.1 GCA_024277695.1 Bacteroidota bacterium
AGTTAACCGGTGATCTGGGGGGTTGTCCTATTTTGAATATCGGAATAGATGCCAATCCAATGCATCCTTTGCTGATCAAACGCGTACGCGGAGTCGTACTGAAGCTACAATATTACATAGCCCGGATTATCTATGATGGGATAGAAATGGGTGAAATTAAGGCTGATATCGATCCGGATCGCTATGCAGGGCGGATATTTGCTATGATCGAGGGCGCAGTATTTATGTGGATGACGATGGGATCTGAAGAATATTTGCTAGATATGATGGACCAAGTAGATGCAATGCTACGCACTGAACTTATACTCTAAGAGCATAAAAAAATATATTTATTTTCTACACACTATGTATAACAAACTAAAATATCTGCGCTACTATTTTGCTGTGATGTCCCGAGTGGCCCCTAAAACGGCAGCAGCACAAGCGCTCCATTTATTTGCAAGGGTACCCAAGCGCAGCATCTATCCAAGAGAGCAACAATTTTACAAACTCGCTCACCGCAAAGAAATTGTAGGACATCCGGCACCGATAGTATATTACGAACTGGGGGATCCCAAAGGGCATCCCGTCATCTTGATACACGGTTGGTCTTCGATACCCGGAGCCTTGAGCGCACCGGCATTTGCCCTTGCAGATGCAGGATATCGCATAGTGGCAGTGACACTTCATGGACATGGCGAGGCTGCACAACGATCGACTAATGTAGTCAAGTGCAGTATGCATCTAGACAGATTGCTCCGGCATCTAAAAATCCAAGCGGGATTTTATGCTCTGACGCATTCGTTTGGATCGATCGTATTGCCCTATACCACAGCTAAGTACGCTTATAGACCTGACAAAATCATCATGATCAACAATCCCGGCAAACTGACCGATATATTTGACAACTTTGCGTGGCACATAGGGATCAAGGCAAGGGCTTATCCACAAATGATCTTACAAATCAACAGGATATTGGGAGAAGACTATACAGAGATATCCGTTGCAAAGAAACTCTCCTTGACGGATTATAATCAAATTCTTTTGATCCATGACGAGCTGGATAAAGTGACACCATTCCAAAATTCATTGGACATTGCGGATCAACTGCCACGCGTCCAACTTATGCGTACCAAAGGTGCCGGACATTCCGCTATAGTGCGAAAAAAAGAAGTCATAGATCGCGTACTGTCATTTTTTGGTTCCGAGGATAAAAACCCATCTATCTAAAGAAGTAAATTGATTGAGGGTATAAATTATTGTCCAAAAAGCATTTATTTTGCAGCCCTAAACACTATCGTCCTGTATATCCAAAGCCATCATGCATATCTTTAGAACCAATCGATTGCTCCGTTCTTATTTGGATAGGCACAGAAGGGAGCAAAAGTCCATCGGATATGTGCCCACTCTAGGGGCATTGCATCCGGGGCATATGTCATTGATCAAGAGTGCCAGAGCTCAAAACGACATTGTGGTATGCAGCATTTTTGTAAATCCCACCCAATTTAACGACAAGAGTGATTTGGCCAAATATCCGCGTACCATAGAAGCCGATATCGAATTGCTCCTCCAAAACGAAACCCACATACTGTATTATCCCAGATACGAAGAAGTATATCCACCGGATCTGGATACAGGTATAGATATAGACTTGGGTTATATGGGCGAAGTATTAGAAGCAGCTAAGCGTCCCGGACACTTTGAAGGCGTGATGCAAGTAGTGAAGCGTTTGTTGGATATTGTTGAGCCCGACAGACTCTATATGGGGCAGAAAGATTTTCAACAATATACGATTATCGGTTATATGCTCGAACAGCTCAAAATGCCTACAGAACTCATCGTGTGTCCTATCGTCCGTGAAGCCAACGGATTGGCGATGAGCTCTAGAAATGAGCGATTGAGTCCGGAGGCAAGACAGCGCGCCGGAGTGCTTTATGCAACTTTGTGTGCAAGTAAGTCCGGCTATGATCTTGCCAAGATATCGGAGATAGAAGCCACAGCTATGCGTAGTATCAAAGAAGCCGGATTGGAGCCGGAGTACTTTACGATAGTAGATGGCCTTAATTTGTCTCGTCCGGATAGTCATTCGAGTTCGATAGTGGCATCTACAGCTGCTTGGATCGAGGGTGTGCGATTAATAGATAATATACGTATCCAATAATCAGAGACAGCTTTTGTCCGGAGAAGTATTACTTTTGCTCATTCTTATGAAGTCCATATTTAAAGCATTATTATTTTTACTGATCGGTGTAGGTATATTATTTTTGATATATTACAAAGTCAATCAAGGATATCAAGCGCAGTGTCGATTGGATGGAATAGCACAGTCCGAATGTAGTTTGGTCAAGAAGTTGGTGCTTGATATCCGCTCTACCCAATGGATGTGGTTAGTGATGATGATCGGAGTATATATGCTCAGCAATATCAGCAGGACGATTAAATGGCTTATGCTACTCAAGCCGTTGGGCTATCGGCCTCGTTTTGTCAATGCTCTACTCGCCATAATGATCGGATATTTTACCAACTTAGGATTTCCGCGTGCGGGCGAGCTTATACGTTCAGGACTTTTGTCCAAATATGAAGACATAGATATAGAAAAAGTGATTGGGACAGTAGTCATTGATCGACTGACAGATGTACTGTGTTTATTGGGATTTATGCTGTTAGCTTGTGTACTGGCTTGGGATAAGTGGACGGGTATGCTCATCGGTCTGGTCGAAAAAGGCCAAGATCAGAGTTCCGAACAAAGTACCGTTTTGTACTATCTTATGGGTGTATTTGCACTTGGACTACTCTTGGTGTATCTTTTTCGCAAGACGAGTTTTCTATCCAAGATTTTTGAGCGGCTTTATGTAGCCTACAAAGGCTTCAAAACCGGTTTGCTATCTGTGAGCAAACTAGAGCATGCCGGAGCATTTATTTTTCACACGGTATTTATCTGGGTACTATATTACCTCATGGTATATTTTGGGTTTAAGGCTTTTGAACCCACCGCTTCCTTAGGCTTGATTGCAGCACTGTTGATATTTATATTAGGTGGCATGGGGATGGTCATCCCGACACCGGGGGGGATGGGTTCTTATCATTACTTGGTGATGGTGGGTCTGATGAGTTATGGAGTAACACAAGCAGATGGATTTTCTTTTGCTATGATTATGTTTCTAACTATTCACCTATTCGGAAATATCTTTTTTGGTTTGTTATCCTTTGTACTGCTACCATTGTATAACGGCAAGAAGTCCCGTTGATCCGGCTAATCCCTATCGGTCACCGGACATAACATTTTGTATGACGGAAACCCACTCTATCGATACGAGACTCCTCATACATATTGCCATTGGCAACAAGCAAAACAGAAATTAAAGATAATAAATAAAATGAAGGAATTATAAATGGGAATTATAACTGTTGAAATAAAAGCAAAATCTGATAAACAAACTGATATTAGGAATATATTGAAATTAATAAATGCCAAATTTAAAGATTTGTAAGCTTTTTAGCACAAATAGGTTACAAATTAATTGTTCATAAAGAAGATTGTGCTTAATGTTTTACCCTTGCTTTGTTACAAATCAAAGCTAATTTACATTTGTTTTGTTACAACTTATACATATATTTGCCTATATTTTGTTACAAAACAGTAAAAAATGTTTAAGAGAACATTATTTAAAACATTAGAACAATGGAAAACAAGTGCTGTTCGCAAGCCACTTCTTATCAGAGGTGCTCGTCAGGTTGGTAAAACTACTTTGGTACGTCAATTTTCTGAAAGTTATACCTATGCTATTACGCTTAATTTAGAACGAGCAGAGGATTTACAATTTTTTATGGCTTTTTCAGATGCAACTATACTGATAAAAGCCCTATTTACCAAGCACAATATACCTTTTAGCAAAAGCTCGGAAACCTTACTGTTTATAGACGAAATACAAGCATCTCCCGAAGCTATTGCTATGTTACGCTATTTTTATGAAGACCTGCCCGAATTACACCTAATAGCGGCAGGTTCATTGTTAGAACAGGTAATGCGTAATGTAAAAAGCTTTCCGGTAGGTAGAGTGCAGTATCTTTATTTACACCCTTTCAATTTTTTGGAATATTTAGAAGCGAAAGAACAAACAGGAGCCTTGGCGGCGCTCAAAACAGTTCCTGTTCAGGAATATGCACACCAAACCTTGTTAAGTTTGTTTAATGAATATGCCATTGTTGGCGGTATGCCCGAGGTAGTAAAAACCTTTTTACAAACCAAAGGTATTTCCGATTTGGCAATCATATATGAAAACATCTGGGAAACCTACAAAAATGATGTTGAAAAATACGCTCATAACAGGACAGAAGCTAGAGTTATCAAACACATTATGGCTACCGCTCACAATTATTTAGATCGACGCATTAAATTTCAGAATTTTGGCAGTTCCAATTATAAATCTCGTGAAGTAGGCGAAGCATTTAGAAGCCTCCACGATGCCAAAGTGATTCAACTGATTTATCCTTGCACCAATGTAGTTCCTCCTATTCAGACAGATTATAAAAAATCACCGCGCTTACAGTTTTTAGATACCGGCTTGGTTAATTATGCCTTAAATATACAAGCAGATATGTTGTCACTGCAAGATTTGAACAGTGCCTACAAAGGAGGTATTATCCCACATTTAATTACCCAAGAATTGATATCACTCAATACCTATAAAAATAGGACACCTCATTTTTGGGTAAGAGAAAAATCACAAGCGTCATCCGAAGTAGATTTGGTGTATGCTTACAAGAACTTGATTATTCCAATAGAAGTAAAATCAGGTAAAGTGGGCAAATTGCGTTCTTTGCATCAATTTATAGAACGAGCATCACACCCTTATGCAGTAAGGATGTATGCCGGAATGTTTAGTATTGAAAAACACAAAACACCAAATGGTAATCCTTTTTATCTTATGAACTTACCATATTATCTAAGCCTTTATTTAGATGAATATATAACACTCTTTATCAACCAAATAAAAAAACTAAATGAGCCATAATTTTATAACCAATAACCAAGAGAAAGCAACGCTGAAAAAGCCGTTACAAAAATTAATTTCGGCAAGTCCGGAATTAAATTTTTTGGTGGGATTTTTCTATTTCTCCGGCTGGCAAGAGATTTATAAAAACTACAAGACAATCCGGAAATTAAGCTTAAAACTTTAGTAGGCTTACAAGTAGATAAATATTTAAGCAGCACTGTAGAAGTGGGTTTGCAAGACGATAGTTTAAGCAATGAAGAGTATATCTCACAGTTTATGAAATCTATGGGCTATACCCTTAACAATGCCGAAATGGACAATGAAGCCTTTTATAATCAAATAGCATTTTTTATTCAATTATTGGAAGAAGGCAGATTAATTATTCGTAAAACTTTAAAGGTAAGGAAAATAATTTAGACGGAATAATTGTTACTCAATTAAAGTGTTTAAATATTAACTATAGTTATATGTTTATTCCAATTGGTGTTAGTGAAGACACAGAAGTTGAAATGCAATACTTTAATTCAAAAGGCACAATGCTTTTACATACTAAACATAATACCCTTAAAATGCAGTCAACATCTTAAAAGCCTCTATTCGTCGTTTGATTTTTTCCGGACTGAGATTCTTCAGACCTCCGATACTGTAGTCTTCTACGCAGAAGGATGCCATAGCTGATCCATGGATGACTGCTCTTTTGATGTTAGCAAACGACGTGTCGTCTGTCATTGCCAGATATCCCATCATGCCTCCGGCAAAAGTATCTCCTGCACCGGTAGGATCTGCCACACGACGGAGCGGTAGTGCCGGGGCCATAAATATTTGACCTTCGTTGAAGAGTAATGCCCCATGCTCTCCTTTTTTGATCACTAAGATTTCCGGACCCATTTGGTGAATGATGTCAGCTGCTTTGACGAGCGAATATTCGCCGGATAGTTGCCGTGCTTCTTCATCATTGATGGTGAGTAGATTTACCCGTTGGAGTACTGTTTTTAGTTGTTCTAAAGCGATGTCCATCCAAAAATTCATCGTATCGAGTGCAATAATTTTTGGCAGAGTGGTCAGTTGTTCGATGACCTGCAACTGGATCTGGGGAGTCAAATTGCCCAGCATGATATACTGACTGTCTTTGTAATGTTCGGGCAAAATAGGGTTAAAATCATCGAGAACATTGAGGTCTGTTGTGATGGTTTCGCGTGCATTCATATTGTCGAGGTACTTCCCTTCCCAAAAGAAGGTCTTGCCGTCTTTTTTGATTTCAAGACCCGAAGTATCGATTCCTCTGGCTTGCATAGCGTCTATTTCGGACTGAGGATAGTCAGCACCTACGATAGATACGAGTCTGACCTGATCGACAAAATATGATGCTGCCCAAGAAGTAAAATAGGCTGCTCCGCCGGTGATTTTTTCTCTTCGTCCAAATGGAGTTTCTACCGTGTCAAATGCTACTGTTCCTACGTTGAGTAAATTCATTAGTTATTTAAAATTTTTTATTGTGCAAAGAAAACATCTTTGGTGATTAAATGATCATCCAAATGACCAAAAAAATGGATAGTATCACCGTGATGCCTCTACCAAGTATAGAAATCTGACCAATACACTAGGCACTGACCAATGTCCCGACATCTTTGCCTGCGATGATATCCTCTATGGAACTTGGGTCTAAGATATTGAAGACAATGATAGGAATATTATTTTCTC
>JAJRUR010000245.1 GCA_024277695.1 Bacteroidota bacterium
AGAGGTCTTCAACAGCGACCGACCGATAAGATCATCCTACTCAACCAGATGATCAAAGAGTATCCTCAGTCCAGCTTATCCGATGATGCCCTGTACGAATTGGGCAATACATTTATCGCTACAGGAAGAGCACATAATGCTATCAGTTCTTTCCAAAAACTCATCAGCGATTATCAACAATCACCTCTAAGCAACAAAGCACGAATCAAGTTGGGACTTACCGCCTATAATCTGGGGGATGTCCATGCTGCACTCAAATATTACCGCGAATTGCTCAAGCATAATCCGACCAAAAAAGAATCTTCTGAGGCCATCGCCGGTATCCAAGAAATATATATTGATGACCTTCAAGACCCCGAAGGATTCGAATCCTTTTTAGAAACCTTTCCGGCATTTAAACTCGGAAATGCTGCTAGAGATTCGCTCAATTATCGTGTAGCCTTTAGCCTATACGAAGACGGAGAATATAAAGAAGCTACAGAAGCATTTGCCAAATATCTCAAAAAATTTCCGGCAGCCATTCAAAAAATCGATGCCCTTTTCTTTAAGGCAGAAGCTCATACCATCCTCAAAGAATATGAGCAAGCATTTGTGCATTATGCCCAAATCATCGAAATGGGAGCTAGCCAGCGATTCGAAGAAGCACTTTACAAGGCAGCCCTCATCAGTTACAACAACAACAAGAATTTTGAAGAAGCTTATCGCCTCTACAACCGTTTATATGAGCTCACTACAGATCAAAAAATAAAATTTGATGCCACAATGGGTGCCTTACAGTCCGCTTTCAGAACCCAGAATGACAATGCCGTCATGCGATATGCCAATCTCATCGTTACGCATCCGGATGCTAGCAAAACTCAGAAAGCTGTCGCATATTTTTACAGAGCCAAAATAGCCCAAAAAAGACTAGACTATGACACGGCGATCAATGCTTACAATCTGGCTACCAAAGATATGCATAACGAAAAAGCCGCCGAGTCCAGATACCAAATCGCTAAAATATATTACCTCAAAAAACAACTCGACCTCACCGAAACCTATACCCAAAAAGCTATTGAAAAAAGCTCCACCTATCCTTATTGGGTAGCAAAAAACCTCCTGCTCCTCTCGGATGTACTCCGTGACAAAGGAGATCTCTTCAATGCACGTGCAGCCATCGAAGCCGTCCTGGAAAACTATACCCAAGATGCTCAGATCCTCGAAGAAGCTAGTAATAAATTAGAATTTCTTAAAACTATCGAAGGACGAAATACTCGTATAGACAGCTCAGAATCTTCAGAAACTCTTCAACTAAAAGAAAATGATCAAAATTAAATATAAGCTATTGACTTTGGCCATCGTCCTGTCTTTTAGCTATAAGCTATCGGCACAAAATACTGACCTGCCTTCAGAACAAGTTGAGGTCATCAAAGACTTTGAAGCGCGCATCATCAAAGCCAAAATCATCCCTTTCGCTATCCAAGTACCACCACCGGATACCATCCGACAGTTCCAATATACTTATGAGCTGAGTCCTACACAACTCCAAATCACACCCAATCCCCCGACCATTCGCCCACTCGCTATGAAACGAGAAGCTCCCGAAGCATATTACCCCTTGCTACTCAAAGCCGGTTATGGCACGCAAAATTCTCCCTATGCCAAACTCAGTTATAACTATTTTAATGGCCAAAACCTCCAATTGCATCTAGATGGATTGTACAATGCTGCGCATTCTAACCAAATCCAAAACCAACGCTTTCAGGATATTGACCTCAATGCCGGTGTACTCATAACTACAGAAGCCGGTATGGCCATCAACAGTTCTTTTGGTTATCGATCATCAAATAACTTCCTCTATGGGTATGACCACGACATAGAATCTTTTACTGCTGAACAAGCACAGCGACCCACAAAATCTTCAAAAATCGAACTAGGTATATCCAATGCATATACTACTGAAGCCAATGTTGACTACCGACTTTCCGCTTCTGTCGAACAGCTCAAAGACCTCAACATCTACAAAGAAAATACCATAAAAATCAACGGAGGTCTCAAAAAATGGATAGGTGACCATAATGCGCTCGGAATAGATATCGGATGGATACAAATCGCTCCTCAAGACAGCCTCGAAAACACCCTTAACCACTATCAGATCAAACCCTTTTATAAACTGAGTGGAAATATCGTCCAACTACGCGCAGGTGTCAATATCGCCAAAAACAATACAGTCGCCATCTATCCGGATGCCGAAGCCCAAATCAATATCCTTCCGGGTAGATTATTACTTTTTGGGGGGTGGACAGGTGGCCTAAAAACTAATTCTCAGTTACAATTACTACAGATCAATCCCTATCTCCGACCAGGTAGAGACAGCCTCATCACCAGTACGTATCAAGAAATTTATGCCGGAGTGCGCGGTGCATACAAAGCACTCCACTACGAACTCAAAGCGGGATATGAAAATATCAACCAATTACCACTCTATGCCCAATACCAAGCAGATACTCGCTTCTTGGACATCCTATACGATGACACCAAAATCCTCCGTATGGGCGGGCAAGTCACTGCCGCAGTCCATAAAAAAGCCGAGCTCCAAGCCGCATGGTTGTACAATATCTACAATACAGCACAACAGGACAAAGCTTGGCACCTCCCTGCCTTCGATCTCCAACTAGGTGGTATCTTAAAATTATTGGAAAACAAACTCCGATTGGAGGCTTATCTAAAAACCCAAAACGGTGTACCCGTCCTCCATGAAAGAAATAGACTGAATGCCCTCGCTGACTTATCTATTGGACTGGATTATTTGCCTTTCAAAAATATAGGCCTATATCTGCAGGCTAATAATCTACTCAACAACAAACGCGAAAGATGGATCAACTATCCAAGCTTTGGAATGAACTTGCACGGAGGACTCCTTCTGCGTTTTTGATTATTTTGTACAGTTCATACCACAGAGTATATCCAAGCGTTTATCTTTGAAACATCATAACTGATACTGTATTTATGAAAAAATATAGAAGTATTCTTATCCTTAGTCTTCTAGCTCTAATTTGGAACTGCGAAGAACCTCAGCAGGGGTTCAGAAATGGATTCTTAAGTTTTAAGGGTTTTGATCTATTAGCTCTTCCTGATGGACTCCATTATACTTTGTGGCTCGTTACAGAAAATGAGTATCTATATATAACACAACTCACTCCCGATGCACAAGGTAATGTGAGTTATGAAGACAAATCCATCGAAGATCTTGTCCTTCAACAAGCAGATATGCTCGTAGTCACTATCGAACAAGGAAGTGGCACAACCCGAGAAGGTCCTATCCTGATCGCCGGAGATTGGGGTGGAATGTTTGACTCACTCAACATGGGGCACTCCATCGCATTTAATGATAATTTTACTACGATTTCCGGCCTATATCAACTGATCACTCCGACAACAGCTGCCACAGATGATTCCTTGAGTGGCATTTGGTTTTTTGATACTACCGCCATTGATACCTTTACGCTCAATCTACCCGATCTCAATGAAGACTGGACTTATGAGGGTTGGATAGAAGTAGAAGGGCAATATCTGTCTATGGGTAAGTTTAGAAAAAAAAATGAAGCCGATGATTCGGACATCTATTCGGGTCCGATACCCACTTTTAATTTTCCCGGAGAAGATTTTGTGCGCAATGCACCTGAAGGCCTTACTTTTCCATTGGATCTTAGGACACTCCGCGTTATCATCAGTCTCGAACCAATCAATGACCCCGAACCTCAGATACCTTTCTATCTACAACCGCTCAAAGCAGATATCTTTGATGATGCACTGCCCGGTGAGTTCAACGACCTGTTTCGTTTAGACTTCAAGCCCCCGGGAGCCACTGCTACGCGATAAATAATTGTGTAAATAATCACATCGAAAGTCCTAAACGAACAACAAAACGAGTTTTGCCGGATTGCCCCCGACTCCATATCCCATCAACTCTCAGCAATCTGAAGATACCTATTCCGATTTCATCCAGACCGACACTCCATTCAAAATATGGATCTTGATCCTTGATCTTCAATACATTAAATCCCACTACGCCGGACAAGCCCAGTTTTTTGACCCAAGGTATTTGATCCAAGAGTTTCCCCATAAAACGATGTTGATAATGTAGCGAAAAATAATCGTCAGCAGTACTGTAGGCATAGTATGGCAGTGCAAAAAAAACAACGCCCATTTTTTCCGGATTATAAAAAAGCGTTTGGTTGCCCATAAAGTGCTGATAATCTATAAACAATATGCGCTCTTTGTTCAAAAATCCTCCGGCACGAACTGTCCAAGAAGACATACCAAAGGTCGACAATCTAAAATCGTCAGTCACTGCCAAGCTTACTTTAAGCCATTGCTGATCCGTGCCCAAAATGTCAGCAGCTCCACGAAACCTCAACCCCAGTTTTGGCCATTTACTACCGGAAGCATAGCGTTTATTTGGGTACTTAATGTAACGTTGGCCCGGCTGCCAAATCAATTTGATTGCATACTCAAATATCCGATGCTCCTCAAATTGTAGTTGGGATACACCCTCTCGCAAAATATCATTTTCAGCATAAAGCCGATCAGTATCAAAATAAGAAAAATTGGATCTATTCTTTACGGCATTCCGCTCAGAATAACCCAATTCCAACTCAGTTCTCCAACCATCAGCTACTTCTCTACCATAACTCCATTCGATGAACTTGCGGTCAAACAAGCGTATGTGATTTTCCTTCAAAATCAAATTATAATAGGTACTCAGCATCGGAGAAATAGGATCATCCCTATTGACCTGTGCCAACTCAGTACCAAGCCTTACTCCCAACTCCGGATATCGAATAGAATTGAATCGCTTCTTGAAGGATATACCCGCTCTTAGCTTTTTATCCGAAAAACCATATTGGAGCAACGGATTGATCTCCCACCAGCGCGTAGCATCATCATCTGCTTCTTTGCGGATCAAAAAATCCAAATCAAAATAATAACCCTGTACCGGATTAAATAATAAGGTGCTCAAAGGGGACTTGAACCGAAAACTAAAGTGCTCGTAAGACTTGTCATATCGATATCCCGAAAGTAAGTTGATCAACTTAAATTTATTGCCCAAGGCATCCATACTATCTAAGTAGGGTTTGGATGTCCATATACGCTGTAGGCTATCCTTTTTGATATAATCAGATGTTTCTTCTGAAGTCAATGGAACAGGTCTTTTTTCTGCCCAATATTCTTGTGACTTAAGATTGGACGAATCCTGCACCTCAAATACAGTTGAATCAAAAAAATCATCTCCAAATAAAGGATTTATCTCATAATCTGAAAAACTCCCCGCATAACTCCCCTTCCCTCTGAATCCCATCACATCAAAGTCAAACTGAATATTCTGATTCATCACTACCCAATATTCCGTTGTAGGAATCGAAATATACTGCTGTTGTATCCGTAAACTATCCAAAATGGGAAGTTTCATAGCGTGTGCATCCGTAACCAAATCCAAACTGTGTATATTCCAAGAGCCCTCAACGATATAAATATAGCCCGAAAAACAAGGAGAAGCACTATTCTTAGGTGTAAGCTTGATTTTATTGATCATCCGACCGGCAGCATCATAATCCACACCCTCCAATTGATACCTGTAGTAAGACATAGCACCGGCAGCAATAGGAGATACCATGTCTCGTCCGATTCTAATCACATTGTCATAAAAGTTGAGCTCCGTAACACCCGCCCGATTAAAACTATAGCCCCCCGGATCACCACTCACTCTAGAAGAAATCATCACCTCCTTGATCTTAGGTCGTTGATAGTATATCTCAGAAACCGACTCCGACAAATAAAAAATTCCTCGACCCATTGTATCTAAAACACCACCCATATCACCGACCTCATAGCCCAATACCTTCTGCGGAGCACTCAAAAATCGATGTGTAGCTTTGATATAACTCTTACATCGATATGACCGAAGCAACTCTCTATAATACTTTCGTTGAGCTTGTGCTTTTCTGATCACTGCATACGCCGGATCTTCTGCAGAAGCTATAACCACCGCTTCACCTAGTGTATAACTCGCTTGTGATAAAATCACATCCTGGCGCAATGGAACATTTCCCGCTTCGATCTCCATAGTTTTTGTCCGATAGCCTACATATTGATATCGCACAGAGTGATACCCCGGCTCAAGCGCAAGTTGATATTCTCCATCCACATTCGTCGTTGTTCCATTCGTCGTCCCCACTACATATACGGTAGCAAAAGCAAGCGGCTCCCCTTGATCATCCAACACTTTACCGGTCAGTTGAGCACTCAATATCAAGGGACACAAGCAAAAGTACAGTATCCCCAATAAGTGATTGTTCTGCATACTACTCTTTACTTTTTGCTTCATTCCATAAGGCATCCATCTCCTCTAAGTTCATCTCCGATAAGGCTCTTGATGCATTGACTTCGATATACTCAAACCTCTTTTTAAATTTTTTATTGCACCGATCCAAAGCCAAATCAGGATCAACTTTGATAAACCGTGCATAATTGATTAATGCAAAAAAAACATCTCCCATCTCATCCTCCATACGGTCTTTTTGCCCGGAGACTACAGCTTCTTCTAACTCCGCCAACTCCTCCTGAACCTTCTGCCATACATCCTCTACGCTATCCCACTCAAATCCAATCTGTCCGGTCTTATCCTGCAGGCGATATGCCTTGATCATAGAAGGAAGAGAATTCGGTACTCCCTGCAATATCGACCGCTTCCCCTCCTTCAACTTTAACTTTTCCCAGTTCTCCTTCACCTCCTCTTCACCCGAAACAATCACATCCCCATAGATATGAGGATGACGATGTATCAATTTTTCGCATACAGCATGCAAGGCTTCCGCAATATCAAACACTCCTTCCTCTTCTGCTATTTTGGCATAAAATACCAGATGCAACATAATGTCCCCCAACTCTTCTTTGATCTCATCATAATCTTTCTCTTGTATGGCTTCTGCCAATTCATACGTCTCCTCAATCGTCAATGGACGCAAACTCTCCATAGTCTGTTTTCGATCCCAAGGACACTTCTCCCGTAGATCGTCCATTATGCCCAACAATCGGACAAAGGCCTCTGCTTTATTTTTATATCTTTTCATAAACTTATTATGTCTTTTTTTCGTTTTTATATGTAGCTCAACCAAATGCGCTCACAATGTCTGAATTTCTTATCACACTAGCTGTTATTTTTACAATTTTTGGTATTTCATTTATTCTCATCAATATCAAACAAATATTTACCGGAAGAGAGTTTAGTGGCACATGTGGGACGAATAATCCTATGCTTCGTAACAAAATAGGAGAATGCACAGTTTGTGGTAAAAAACCTGATGAAGAGTGCAAAATGCCCGAAAATTCAGCCCATTCTGCATAGTATATGCACTAATGACTGTTTTTTAGCTATTTATACTTGATATTTATTCATAATATGTTATATTAGCTCCATAAATATCAACTAAGGCCTATGCGATATCTCAGTTTAATCATCTTGTGGTGCTTTTCTTGGACAGTCGGATATAGTACGGACAAACTCCATTATGTCGAAACCAAAGCCAAAAACGGAGATGGTATCTACCGACTACTCCAAAGATATCAACTCTCAGCACCTTGTAATCTAAAGCAGTTTTTGCACCTAAACCAGCTTAGGACTTCCAGTAAGATCATTAAAGGAAAAACCTACAAATTACCCATATACCAATACAAATATAACGGCAAAAGCATACGAACTACGATAGAAAAGAACGATATGGCTCTAGCCAAAAAAATAGCCAAATACAATCGCCAACTTCGAGACTCCGGTGTCAAAAAAAACTATTACCTCCAAAGCAAAATCCTTTGGGTCCCTCATCACTTGCTTTACTGTGACAAAAAGAACAATCCGATCAAAGCTTCC
>JAJRUR010000246.1 GCA_024277695.1 Bacteroidota bacterium
CATACGTGGTATACTGAGACACAATATTATTTTCAGAAAGTGGCAGATTTTTGATAGTCCTCAACTGAATCATATTACGTTGCTCTTTATAATATGCTGATAGGGTAATCGCTGCCGAATTACTGATCTTTTGTTTAAAACCAACTTCATAATCGACAGTAGTCTGTGGTTTTAGATTAGGATTGGCTATATTGTTTGCATTGCGCAAAAAGTAGTAGTAATTTAGTGGTGAGGCCGCAGTTTGGTTAAATGAAGGTCTCTGTACTCTGACATCATAATGTGCAAAAAAGTTCGCTTCGTCCGATATCGGAAATGAAATAGAGATTCTCGGTAGTATATTGAGTTGCGGTGTGTAATCTTCAAAAGACTCGTCCGGATTAAAGTCATCAAACTGAATGTTGGATTCAGGATTTCGGAGTTTCGCCCGCACGATATTACCTTTAAATACTTCTGTGGGAGAGTTGACGGGTTGGCCAACTTCATTGAACCAAGAAGTCCCTTTACGGAATCCCACCACGTTGGTACCGTCCTCTTTGGATACATAGACTAGGTAGTCGTCCTCTACTCCTGCCGGTTGTTCTCCTCCGATTTGGGCATAGAAATCTCTTGCTGTCTGGATGGCATAAAGTGACATCTGATCTTTGAGTACCTTGGTATTGGCGTCGAATCGCTCTATACTCACCCCTGCCTGAACGATGACATCATCAAAAGAAAACTTATCTTGAAAATATGCCGACCAATAAATGGGTGTGAACGGAGCTATGGCAAATGTCCGTTTATTATTTTGATCACGTTGTGTAAAGAAATCATTGAAGCCTATATCCGTGCCTACCAGCCTACCGGTATAATCATATCCGTAATACCCTACAATATTTCTATCTGTCAGTTCTGAGGCTGTAAACATATCTAAGGACAACTTGCTGGGATCCAGAGCATCTGTATCCAAGTACTCTTGCATCCCAACTCCAAATCTCTCTCTAGCTTTTTGCCAAAACTGAATATTGGATGCTACGGATGCATCTACTATACCGGGTGCATAAATCGGAAATAGGTATCGAGTCGTATCATTAGGTAAGGGACTTAAAAGTTCATATCCGATAACTGTATTTGTGTCGATAAAGTTTAGATTGACATTACCTTGAAGGCGCATAACATCCCACAGACGTTGTGGACTTGCTCTGAAGCTTCGTTGTATGCGCTGTTCATAATTAAATCCAAACTCCAGACTATGTCGGCTGTCCCGAGTTTTTCCAAGAAACAAGTCCATGTTGGTATTGATATTGGCTGTATAACGGTCAAAGCGATTTTTCGAAAATCGGTTATACACTGATCCTACATTATTGAAGATATTGAACCAGGGGCGACTAATGTCCGATTCTCGCGCTCCATTAAACCATGGATATAGACTAAATTGGTCAAGGATTTCTCCATTGAGATAGTTGTTTTGATTGGTGAGTGCAGGATTGGAGCTCCCTGGCTCGTAACCGGTCAGCCCTTGTCTGTATCCTTGATGTCCCCAAAACTCAATCTCTCCGGTATTCTGATTTATGACCTGCACACCACTACCAAAAAACGCACTATCTGTAATCTGGACTATATCGGGTGTCCACTCGTTAGTAAACTTTCCTATATAACCATACTCAAATAACCTGTCCTTGAGACGGTAATCTTCTCTCCCGCTCAACGAGTTTTCATATCCCACCTGGATAGAATAGGATACATTCTCTATCAAAGCCCCTTTAGCTTCACCTTCTTCACCTTCTGTAGTAGCAGTCTTGTACGAACTCGTACCCAATCGATGACGAAGTCGGAAATTACCCCGATAGCGCCTTCTGGTAAACTCAGGATTGTTGGTGTGATTGAGCAATGCCCATCTACTACCATTGGGAGAAAATCTATTCTTCAGATCGAAATAAGTCCCGGACACATCGATATCCACATTTTCACCTATTTTGGCATTGAGCATTCCTGTAAAATTGAGCTGTAGATCTTGCTCATTGGGTCGTACGGTCATCAGCTGGACTAGATTCGGATCCATATACTCCACTCGCGGCACAGGAGTAACTCCAATGATGGAATCCGGATTGGCCTCAAACTTACGAATCTCTGACTCCGGAAGTCGATACACCCCAACTGCCGAAGGATTGTCATCTAATCGGCTCTGATAACTACCCGATACTCTAAAACCCAAAATACTGCGTCCATCTTTTTTTAGAAGTGGACCTGCCAGATTGCCTCTAAATTGGTTATAACCATAGGGATCCGTCAGTTCCGAAGACTCTAACTCGATACCTCCGGAAAAATTAGAAGAGGCGCGCTTCGTCGTGATACTGATCACTCCACCTGTCACATCTCCGTACTTGGCTGAGATACCTCCTGTGATAACTTCTATTTGCTCGATCTCCGACTCCGGTGGTAAGTCTCTACCACTTACACGTACACCATTCAAAAAATAGATCGTACCGTCAGCGCGATTCCCTTTGATATTGATCTCTCCTCCTTGACTACTCACACCTGCTGTTGTGGCGGCAATTCCTTGGATGTTCTTGATCGGAAGATTAAGAATTTGCTCTCCTGTCACTATACCTCCGCTAGCCGTCTTATCCGTTTGGATCAAAGGCACCTTATAATCGACCACTTCGATCGTCTGGAGATCAACTCCCGACCGCATATCAAAATCTACCCTTACGATTCCCCCGGACACGATGACTCCGTTTTGACGCTTGGTCTGCATACCGACAAATGATACTTCTACATCATATGTCCCCGGATCCAAATTGGGGATGATGTACTTCCCATCTATATCGGTTTGGACACCTCGAATTAGGTCAGTGCCTTGATAGACAGCGACATTGGCAAAAGATACGGGATCGCCCAAATCATCTACAAGATTACCTTCGATTACTCCTGATTGAGCAATAGCTAAACCCCACCCTGACATTAAAAACAGGACAGCTAAAAAGACTCTTTTTCTCATGTAAAATGGTTTCATATATTATAAGTATTAGTAATGCGAACAAACGTAAAATCAAGCAATGTTAAGAAAATATCATTGGATGTAAAAATTTATTTTCTCTCTTTAAAGTATTTTGTTATTTATTTATCTAGTACAGACCATAAATATCAGCTAGTTTGGCTAGCAACACTTTGGCTATTTTTTGCTTGGATTGTACTGTCCAGCCGGCTACATGCGGGCTGCACACTACCTGCGGCATTTGCATCAATTCCAGATACATCCGACGCTCGGACTCTGTCCAACTTTTTGGATTTTCGTTTTCGAATACGTCTAAGGCCGCTCCTGCAACTTTTCCCGTTTTCAATGATTTCAATAGCGCCGAAGTCTTTACTACGGCTCCTCTGGATGAATTCAAGATGATGACACCTTGACGACAGTCAGCCAAAAAATTTTGATCAACCAAATGATATGTTTCAATCGTTAAGGGTAAGTGAAAACTAAGAATATCACTCTTTTTTATGATCTCGCTCTGACTCACCACATCAGCAAAACGTAGAGCATCTCCAAAACGCTCCTTGTATTTGTCAAAAACTAATACCCTAACATCAAAACCCCTCAATTTTTTTGCAAAAGAACTACCCGTATGACCACAGCCATATATACCGACGGTCATACCTTCGATCTCTATTCCTCGATGGAACTCGCGATCCCAATGGTCTTGGAGTACTTCTTTTTGGCCGGAGCACAGCTTATTGGTCAAACTCAAAAGCATACCCATCATATGTTCTGCTACAGCATTGCGATTACCTTCCGGAGAATTAATAACTTCAATATGACGAGCTGCAGCATACTCCAAATCAATGATATCCAGACCGGACCCGAGTCTGGCTATAAAACGGAGCTCATTAGCTGCATCTATGAGTGCCTTATCTGCTTTGATCTTGGTATTGATGACAATCCCATCAAAGCGGTGTATCATGCTGAGTACCTCATCCCTCGTGATATGGGGTTGGTAACTGTACCCTACTTCTAATTCATCAAATGCGTCTAACATCAATGGATGGACATGATCCGTAATCAGTATATTAAACTCTGAAAATCCTTTTTGCTGCATTATATCCACTATAGATGCTAATAAATTGTTCGGCGAATATACAAGATGGATGTTAACTGAAAAACAAAAATTCAGTCACTCCAGTTTCGGTGGTTAAAATCAATGGATTGAGGCAAAATACTCAAGTTTCGGTAGTTAAAAATCAGCTTGATAGAAACGGTGAACTGGTCGCACCTGCGGTGCTACTACAAACCGTTTGCTCCTCCGGAGTAGATGACGAAAATAAAAGCCCCAGCGGGGCGACCTGATTGTAGAATAAATAGGATAAAAAAACAAAAGCCCCAGCGGGGCGACCTGTAAAATATGTTCATTACCACACAAATATATTTCAGAAACAATACGAAACGCAATCAAAAATTATGATGCATTTTTGGGCAAGGTTATACGATCTCCGGACAGTTTTTATGCGTAGTCTGACACATAACTCC
>JAJRUR010000247.1 GCA_024277695.1 Bacteroidota bacterium
AATTACCTCCTCTATGCCATTATATTTATATTTGGACAGGTTGATTTCTTTTGCAGCACCCGATGGAAACTGCGCTTCCAAAAAGTCGCCTTTCATCCGCATACCATAGGGATAGTAGTGGCTCTCCTGACGAATCTCACCATGCTTTGGGTCCGATGAAATGCGACGATCTCCATCCCGATCCGCAAACCAAACACGACCATTGCCGAGGTGATCACTCAATGTATATTCCCAGGCCGAACCACCGGAATCCTTAAAATAGCGACCTTCCGCATGGTAGATACTGCTCAGCTCACCACCTACATACTCTATACCATCTATATAGTCGGTGATGATCTCCAGATTATTGCCGGATTTGATACTCCGACGCAATAAGGTCCCCGCTGCATCATAGCTCATCCTGATGATCGTCCCACCTTGCTTGACATAATACGGCAGGTCCAGATGATTGTACTGGATATCCTCTTCTATCTTTCTAGACCCATCCGTCATCATCTTGCCATACGCATAACTGTCAAAAATTATTATCCACTTTTTGCAATGCCCTTCGGGTGTTCTGAGCTATGTACAGTTATTATCCTTCTAAAGAGAATAGTTTTCTGATAGAATAACCCACTCTACCGGAGTATATCCACATATTTCAGATTGTTTCGCCAAAAGGCAAAGGCACTTATATACCGGAGCGGTTGCTCTAGTCAAATATATAGATATTGGGAATATCCAATAACACTTCAATATATTATAATATATAATCTACAGTTTATCATAATATTATATAATGACAGTAGAGTTTTGATTCGGAACTATCTTATCACGTCATATTTGTAGATGACATTGATTATATTTCTAAAAAACTTCAATCTAATAAAGTTTTTTGTTATCTATGAGCCGTTATAGTAAAAAGTATTAGTTCAAGAAGAGCCGTATGACGAACATTGATTATAGACACGAGCTAACTTCCGTTTGTTATTTGAAGATTAATTTGAGAGTATGACGCGTTTTGAAATAGATCATTTTGACAAGGACTCCAATGCGAGATCCGGCTGCTTACACACAGATCATGGTAGCATAGATACCCCCATCTTTATGCCTGTAGGCACGCTGGGTACTGTCAAAGGAGTACACCAACGAGAGCTCAAAGAAGACATCCATGCTCAGATTATTTTGGGCAATACCTATCACCTCTATTTGAGACCCGGGACAGATATCCTGTATCGGGGTGGTGGTCTTCACCGTTTCATCAACTGGGATCGCCCCATACTTACAGATAGTGGAGGCTACCAAGTATATAGTTTGGCATCACGTCGTAAAATCACCGAAGAAGGCGTGCGTTTTGCCTCGCACATAGACGGTTCGTATCATCACTTCAGTCCCGAAATCGTCATGGACATTCAGCGACTGATCGGCGCAGATATCGTCATGGCCTTTGATGAATGTACGCCCTATCCTTGTGACAAATCCTATGCGCGCAAGTCGATGCACATGACCCATCGCTGGTTAGATAGATGTTGTACACACTTTGACGCAAGTCAAAAGCTATATGAGCATCAACAGACCCTTAGTCCGATTGTACAAGGCTCAGTATATCCGGACTTACGTAAAGAATCCGCTCAGTACATCGCCTCCAAAGAGCGCGACATCAATGCCATCGGAGGACTTTCGGTCGGAGAACCCCACGAAGACATGTATGCTATGACAGCTCTAGTTTGTGATATATTGCCAAAAGAAAAGCCCCGATACCTTATGGGAGTAGGCCTTCCGGAAAATATTCTGGAATGCATCGCACTGGGAATAGATATGTTTGACTGTGTCCTCCCCAGTCGGAATGCCCGGCACGGTCTGCTCTATACTGCACAAGGTGTCATCCGCATCAAAAACAAAAAGTGGGCAGATGATTTTGAGCCCATCGATCCGGAAGGCAGTAGCTGGGTGAGTAAGAATTATAGCAAAGCCTATCTCCGTCATTTGTTTCACAGTAAAGAACTTTTGGCAGGTCAGATAGCAACTATACACAATTTGTCGTTCTATATGTGGCTCGTCCGTACAGCAAAGCAAAAAATTAAAGAAGGGATCTTTGCTGCGTGGAAAACCGACATGGTCCAAAAACTAAAAACCAAACTTTAATAACACTATAAAAAACCTTTAGTCATTTTTAAAACGATCGATCGATATATCATCAAGCAGTATTTGGGGACCTTCTTTTTTGTGGTGCTGGTCTTTACAGTCATCGCCATGGTAATTGATTTTGGAGAACAGCTCGAACGCCTTCTAGAATCCAAAGTCGGACTACTTACTATTCTGCAAGAGTATTATATCCCCTTTATACCGTGGATAAATGGTATTTTATTTCCCTTATATGCACTGATCAGTGTTATTTTTTTTACTTCCAGGCTTGCTGCCAATACAGAAATCCTACCTATTTTTAATGCCGGCGTGAGCTTTAAAAGATTGATGGTCCCTTACTTGTTTTCGGCCAGCATACTCGCCCTGATCCTACTCTGGACCAATCACTATTTGATTCCTCAGAGCAATAAATCAAGATTGGGTTTCAGAAATGAATACATCTCCTCAAAAAAACAAATCTTGCGCAGCCGCAATATGCACATCTTTTTAGACCCCAACCGCAAAGTATATATCAACTACTATAATAAAAAGGACTCGACAGGTCATGACTTCAGGCTCGAACAGTTTGAGCAAAAAAAACTCATATCCGTACTCAAAGCCAAGAAAATAAAACTTATCCAAAGCCCCAACCGATGGCGCTTGAGCAATTACCAACAGCTCAACTTAATAGAAGGTCAAGAACAGCTCTCTTTTGGAAACAAAGAATATATCGACACCACGCTTTCGCTTGAACACGAAGACTTTGTTCGATTTTCCAACGAAAACGATATGCTCACAAGCTCAGAACTCCAACGCTACATGGCCAAAGAAAAGGAACGCGGTTTGGGCAATGCCCGCGCTATGGCTGTTGCCTATCATCGAAGAAATGCCGAGCCGGTATCTATTTTGATCCTCACTATCATCGGTATGGCACTCAGCGCGCGCAAAAAAGGGGAGGGATAGGCATCAATATTACCTTCGGAATGGCCATAGGCTCACTGTATATCATGATGGGTAAGTTTTCGGACACCATATCCCTTAGCCAAAATATTCCGGTCATAGCCGGTATATGGATGCCCAATCTGTTTTTTGGACTTATCGCTATCCTATTGGTTATGCTTGCGCAAAAATAATCAAGCAAATTAATTGTCTCCTATACGTCATTTTCATTATTAATTGAAAGTTTGTAAAGGAACTGCTTAAAACAACAAAGGCATTACTGCTTGATTATCTGATAGTTACAGTCAATTCGTTTAAAATAATTCAATTTTTAGATTTATTTAACATTTATTTTGTTCAACAAAACTTGAGTTTTGTCGAACAATGTTATATCTTTGGATCATCAAATACAACTAAAATAAAATTTTGACGAATGAGCACAGTGGAATTTACGAAAGATTTGAGTGGATTATCAAAAGTCTTGAGGACTTTTGCATATAGCCTAACCAAAGACACAGAAGACGCGAATGACCTATATCAAGAGACTGCATTGCGGGCCTTGAGCAATCGCAATAAATTCAGACCAGGTACCAATTTCAAAGCATGGTTATTTACCATCATGAAAAATATCTTCATCAACAATTACCGTAGAAAGTCTAAAGCCAATACTGTGTTTGACTCTACAGATAATCTATATTATCTCAACTCCGGTAGTGTAGTCATCGATAATGGTGCAGAGACCAAAATGATGATGGATGATCTCAATAGCATGATTGATGATTTGGAAGACAACCTCCGCATACCGTTTTTGATGCATTTTGACGGATACAAATACCAAGAAATAGCCGATGATCTCGAATTGCCTTTAGGTACTGTAAAAAGTCGAATCTTTTTTGCCCGTAAGGCACTGAAGAGCAAAATTCTCCTCCGGTACAATTATCTAGAAAACCGGCTGGAGAAAAAACTTGCCTGATTTTCTATTTCGGCGAGAAGTCACTACGATCAGCTTGATATATTTTTTAAAGAAAGAGAGATAGCTCTTTTCTTTCTGCTGTATGTCTTATGCAGACCGTAGTTGTTTGGCAGTAGCAGGATCTTCCAAAGCTCTAAACACATAGCCTTTAGTGCTGAAATACTCAAGGACTTTGGGGAGGGCAAAATAGAGATTTTCTTTGGCCTTTTTATTATCGTGAAAGACGATAATCGACCCGGGTTCGGCGTGGTGTATGACATTTTCGAAGCATTGTTTCTGAGATACCGCCGGATCAAAATCTGCACTCAACACATCCCACATGATGATGCGATATCTTTCAGAGAGGTGTTGGATTTGTTTTGGCTTCAGCCTTCCATAAGGCGGTCGAAAGAGCTTAGTAGATATCTGTCGGGCACATTTAGCCACATTTCTGAAATATAGTGGGTTATCCGTCACCCATCCACTCAAGTGATTGTAGCTGTGGTTGCCTATAGCATGACCGGCTTCCTTTACTTTGTGATATAAGTGCGGATATTTGGCGGCATTTTCGCCGACCATAAAAAAAGTAGCTTTGGCATCGTACTTAGCCAACTGTCGGAGTACCCAAGGTGTAATCTGGGGAATCGGTCCGTCATCAAAACTTAGAAACAACACCTTTTCCTTTGTAGGTATCTTCCAAGTCAAGCTCGGAAAGAGTTTTTGAAAAAAACGCGGGGTTTTAATAAAATACATGCTCACGGAATTAATAAATAAAAAACACAGACCGAATAAAACCGGTCCCAGTAAAAAGTCGTCGTAAAGATAACGCAATTTTGGACAAACATGCTGCCCAAAAAGTCTTTATTTATGCCAATATTTGACAAAACACGTACTTTCGTCTTTTATTTACCTTATCTGAACACATAAAAGCTGCATATGATAGTAAGATTTGCGCCCAGCCCAACCGGACCACTCCATATAGGAGGAGTGCGTACTGCCCTATATAACTATCTGCTCGCCAAAAAAAACGGAGGTACTTTTATACTCCGCATTGAAGATACCGACCAAAAACGTTTTGTATCAGGTGCAGAAGAATACATCATCAACACCTTAAAATGGCTGGGCTTGGAGCCGGACGAGGGACCCGATCGACAGGGAGATTTCGGTCCATATCGTCAGTCCGAGCGAAAAGAACTCTACCACTCCGAAATCCAAAAACTACTCGATACAGGCAGAGCATATTTAGCTTTTGATACAGCCACAGAGCTCGAACAAATGCGGGCATCACAAAAAGAGCTAGGTGTCCACACCCCCAAATACGACCATACCATACGTCATACCATGCGCAACAGCCTCAGCATGACAGATCGTGAAGTCAAAACAGCACTCGACCAAAATACACCGTACGTCATCCGTCTAAAAATAGAGCCAAACCAAACTGTCATCGTCCGAGATGTCATCCGAGGTGAAGTGCATTTTGACAGCAGTGAACTCGATGACAAAATTCTGATCAAAAGCGACGGAATGCCGACCTACCACCTCGCTAACATTATCGACGACCATCACATGCAGATCAGCCATGTCATACGCGGAGAAGAATGGCTCTCCAGCACGGCACATCACGTATTGCTCTACCAGGCCTTTGGCTGGGAAGATACGATGCCGGTGTTTGCGCATCTGCCCCTCATCCTCAAACCTACCGGCAAAGGTAAACTCTCCAAACGCGATGGCAGCAAACTCGGCATACCCGTATTTCCTCTTTCGTGGAAAGGAGAGGCAGAGCAAGACTCCTTTGAGGGATTTAGAGAGTATGGTTTTTTGCCTAGGGCAGTCATCAATTTTCTTGCCTTATTGGGGTGGAATCCCGGTGTCGAGCAAGAAATATTTTCGCTCGAGCAACTCATCGAGCTCTTTGATATCGAGCAGATCGGAAAGTCAGGAGCTCGATTTGATTTTGAAAAAGCCAAGTGGTTCAATCAGCATTATATCGCAGAACTCATGGACTCAGAACTCGCCAAACTCCTCAAACCTATCCTCCTCGAAGCCGGTATTCGTCTAAAAGACGATAAAATATTTGATCTGGCAGATATGATGAAAGACCGATTGGAAACACTTCAACAAATCATCCCCAAAACTACTTTTCTTTTTGAGCCACCAATGGATTATGACCAAAAACAACTCCGCAAAAAGTGGAAAGAAAATAGTTCCGAGATACTCTCTGCACTTATAGATCAGCTCAAAACACTCCCTTTTGAAGATCCTGAAACCCTACAAACACAAGTCAAAAAGTGGATCGAAGACCGGCAGATCAGTTTTGGTCAGATCATGCCCTTGATGCGTTTAGCCATTTGTGGTAAAATGCAGGGGCCTGATCTATTTGTAATTCTGCACTTCATCGGAAAGTCACAGAGTATTGAGCGGTTAGAAAATGCTTTGGAAACTTTTCCTAAACTCCTCCAAACATAGTACTCAAGCACATAGCGCCGATCTATTGATCATAATATATATTATACATTTTTGTCCCAACTCATGCAACCTTTAGTGTCCTAGGCTGTCCATAATACTGTAAGCTTTAATAAAATCATTGGAACAAACATCAGCAGAAAGGAGATTGGTGCAGGCTTGTAAGAGGGGCGATCGCAAGGCCCAAAGTGCCTTATATCACCGTTATGCATGCGCTATGTACAATGTTGCCCTGCGTATGATGAACGATTCGGCCGAAGCTGAAGATATGTTGCAAGACGCTTTTGTCACTGTGTTTCAGAAACTGGAAGGCTACCGTTTTGAGGCGCCTTTGGGAGCATGGATAAAAAAAATTGTAGTCAATAAATGTATCAACACTCTACGTGCAAATAAAAATAAATTGACCTTAGAATTAGAAGATACTATGATACCATTAGAACAAAATCTATTAGTAGAGCCGGCGTACACTGTCCAAAATATTAAATTCGCCATCGCAAGCCTTTCGCCGGGATACCGAACGATAACCAATTTGTACCTATTCGAAGGATATGATCACAGCGAAATCGCTCAAATATTAAAAATATCCGAATCCACTTCAAAATCACAATATCACCGCGCCAAAAAAAAAATAATCGACATCATACATAAATTAAAATAATGGTCCAAAGGACAATCAGCATTAAATAAAATGAACGATCAGTTAAAAAATTATATCCATAAAAATCGTGATACTTTTGAAGAAGATTTTGACCCTTCAAAAGTCTGGAAAGCTATCGAGTCCAAAACCAAATCCGAAAACAAAATATTTTTGTTTAATCCAAAAATAATGTCTTATGCTGCAGCGATCATCATACTGCTCATCGCAGGTTTTGCCATAGGCAAATGGGTCAGCCCGCCACAGACTACCATCGTACAAACCACATTGGGCAAGCAATACCAAGAAATAACTCGCTACTACACTCGACAGAGCAATGACTTGCTCATCCAAGCACAGCAAGCCAATATAGACCAAAACGTCATCGAAGACATCAAAGGACTCGACCGACAATATTTAAAGCTCGAAAAAGAATTTTTAACCGCTCCGATTACCAAACGAGAGAGCATACTGAACGCCATGATCCAAAACGCTCGTACTCGAGTAGAACTATTACAATACGTCATCGACATCAAAAAGCAATATAACTATGGAAAAAACATATCATCTCAGACTACTAAAATCTAGCATCGGGATTGCTATTATTTTTTGGTTACTTATATATTCGGTCAGCCTTGCGGCAAATAATACCGAAGATTTTCAGAAAAAACTGCACAAAGAATTTGTCATTGCGCCGGATGGTCAAGTGGACTTAAGCAATAAATTTGGAGAAATTCGGATCAACGGATGGGACAAAAATATCGTCGAAATCGAAGTGACCATCACTGTAGATGCCCGCAACCAACAAAAAGCCAATGAAGTTTTTGATCGTATCCACATTGCATTTGACCATAATGCGGATTGGGTATCTGCACAAACTTTGATCGATGATAAAAAATCTTGGTGGAATATCGTCACTTCTAACTTTAGCTCCGGATCAGATAAATTCCAAATCGATTATCTGGTACACATGCCTTACGGATGCAAACTCGATGTATCCAACAAATACGGTAACCTCTACATCGATCAACTCAATAACTTCTGTGACATCAACGTCAAATATGGTAACTTTACCATAGATCAAATTAATGCTGACATGGATATCCGGCTCGGATATGGTAATGGACAATTGCGAAAAACATTAAATGCAGATTGCGAACTCAAGTACTCCAAACTGACCATTCTCGATATAAAAGATCTAGATATAGAGTCTAAGTATTCCAAAATTATCATCGACAAGGCTAATAATATAGAAACAGAATCCAAATATGATGGTTATGACATCGGAACGATTTCTTCGCTCATCGCCAACGGAAAATACGACCATTACGAGATCGAATTGGTTAGAGATCTGGACTTTTCCTCAGCATATACCAATCTTAAAATAGACGAACTCACCGACAAGGCTCAACTCTATATGTCCTACGGTACAGCAAAAATCAAAAAGCTACATAAGGGATTTGACGCAATCAAAGGGACAGGCAAATACCTCAACTTTATCATCACAATAGAAGAAGGTGCGTCATACAGCTACGAGCTCACAACAAAATATGGTGGTATCACTGTCCCCGATGAGGACTACAATTCGATCTCGGAGGATCATGCCCAACAAATCTCCGGCAGGCACGGTAGCCAAGCCCAAAAATCAAGCATACAACTCAAAACCGCTTATGGCAAAATTCTTTTAAAAGAAAGATAGACTCAAGATATTACATTTCGCAAAACGTGCATGCCAAGAACATTTTGGATATGTATGGGGGAAGTTAATTTTTGTCCTCCCCTTCCACACTCGGCTCAAAACCATCCAGATACTTTTCTTCTTGATTGTCATCGGCATCATCATATTCGGGGATATCATTCCATTCCAAAGGCTCTAAAAAATCGGGTAGATAGCCAAAGACTGTTTGGAGTCGCTGAAGTACTTCTTCTTTTTTCTTATCCCCATGTTCGAATCCTCGTTTGACGAGTTCTTTATTGATCTCATAATCAAAATCTGTGGTAGTCCCTTGGATATTGAAATACATATTGAACCACCCGTCTTTTTGGGCTTCGAAGATCTGTCCGATTTTTTTGGTTTTATGGAGTTTTTGCCCTAAAAGTTGGCCTGCATTCAATTTGAGATTGTAGTGGATTCTTTGGTCGATTGTGTGGTATCCGGTGAGCACAATATTGCTTGCGGAGTTTTGGATGAACATCGTCGGGATGACCACACCACCTTTGCGCAATTCGATGAGATTGGACAGTTTACTGAAGCGTATATTTTCTAATTCTTCAGTATCCACATATTGAGAAAACTGCTTCAGGATATCGAGATTTTTGAGTGTACCGTCTTTAATCGAAAAATATGCATCGGCCTCTGTTTTGACTTTGTCTATATTTCCGGTAATATCCCAGTACGTTTTTAAATGAATCTTGGCATCCATCTTGCCGGATATATTTTGGTACGAGATGAAGTTTTGATCAAAATTATTGAATTGTGCAAAGAGTTCTTCTACTTGGATTTGGTCAACTTGGATTTTGCTTTGGGCATCAAGACTTGGCGTAAAACTACCTTGAGTTTCTAACTGAACATGTCCATCAAATCCCTCAAAGGATGACTCTAGTTTGTATTGGCCATTGAGCTGTACTATACTTGCAGATACTTGTCGGATATGGAGTTGATCAAAGTCGACTTGAGAACATTCCAGTTGTACTTGAGAGCTGATACGATCGTGCCAATCGGGTTTGGTCGTCTGATTATTGACCGCGATGACTTGGGGTTTTTGATGAGTAATTCGCTGATAGAAATTCCATAATTTTTGAGCATCGATTTTGTCTGCCATCAAATTTGTTTTGAGTTTGCTTTGGCCCTGAGCCAAATACAAAGAGCTGACGAAAGACTCTATTTTTCCGTGAAGACGCATTTTTTGCTTATCGATCGCCAAGTGGACATCATCAAAACTTAAAACATCGTCCCGGGCAGTTAAGGACACTGTCGGGATATAAATCTTAGAACCGACGTAGTCAAAACTCAGTTCTCTCAGGCTAATATTGGCAGATAGGGCATCTATAGGAGGGTCTTGAGCTCGGATAGCTGACAAGGGCAGTTTTGCTATCCGTAGAGTATTTACATAAGCGGTGCCCTGTAAGTTGCGGATATTTTTTTCTTCTGCCAGATGGCTCAATTGGCTCAAATCTATCTGGCCGCTGAGTTCGCCCGATAGTATCGCTGCAAGCGGATTAGTAATCTCCAACCTACCGACGATCTTCTGTCCATTCCATTCCATTTGGAGGCGATCCAAGCGGATTAGACTCGAGCGGATATTGTTCTGTTGCCCATTATCGTAGTGCAATTGTGTATGGACTATTTGGATAGGATCTGTGTCCCTACCCAACAAGAGTTCTGCATCACTTATATCTGATTGGATGTTGATATGTGGATAGCTGTTTGCAGTTTTGAGCCCCTGAATCTGTAGATCAAAGCGATGTTTTCCCTTTGGGCGGTAAACTTTGATATTACGAGCATATTTTTGCGGAAGCAGTTTGATCAGATCAATGGTACGTGCTCTTGCATTGGTGAGGTGCACCTGATAGTTTGTTCCGGTTTGTTGGTCCTGGATGCTCCCTTGAATTTGGGCGGTAACACCTCCCAGATCAAATTTGGTTTTGGATATGCTGTATTTGGATGTCTTTCGGTCAATAGAAAGGCGGCCGGAGAGATTGACCGAGCGTTTGGTTGCATAATCCATATCATCTATAGTGAGATAATTCGTTTTGCCTTGAGCTTCTAAGTCCAATTTGATAAAACGCTCTAAGATCTTGACCTTGGCATCCAGCCGATTTACCCAAAAAGAATAGATATCTTCAGTCTTTTGGTCCTTGTATATCAGCTCCACATCATTGAACCGGATAGCATCCAGACGGATCGGGGCAGATTTTGCAGAAGAGTTTTTGTCAGAAGAAAATATTTTTTCAAAATCGGTCTTACCGTCCTGCTCCTTGCTGACCGCCAGTTTGCCATTTGTCAGTACGATCTTGCGGATCACAATGGTCTTTCTAAGAAGTTTCAATCCGTGGAGGTCACAGTCAAAAGACTCCGACCGCAGAATGGTCTTACCGTCTTTTTCCAGTTGGACATTGGTCAGTTGTGCACGGATATGAGGAAAAGAACGAATAAAAGAAATCTCGATATCATCATAACTCAATTTTGCATTGAGTTGGGTTTTGAGTCGTTCGAGCACCGAAGTGGCTATGTCGTTTTCATAGATTGTGACCAATGAAGCAAACAGCATCAGGGCAGTCAATACGCTGATGCTGAAGATTTTTATAATTTTGATTTGATTCATTTGTCAGAAAACATATTATCAAAAGTTATTATATCAAAAACAGTGCCATGGTACCACAGGGAGGGACATCCTAAACGGAAGAGAGATGTCTGTCATTGCAGAAGAATAGCAATAATTCTATCTTTGCAGTATGTTTTCAGAATATGATGTCATCGTAGTAGGAGCCGGTCATGCCGGATGTGAAGCGGCTGTGGCTGCTGCCAATATGGGTAGTAAGGTCTTACTCATAACGATGAATATGAATACAATAGCCCAGATGTCCTGCAATCCGGCAATGGGAGGTGTAGCCAAGGGACAAATCGTACGTGAGGTAGATGCCCTTGGTGGATACTCGGGTATAGTCACGGATCATACGATGATCCAATTTAGGATGCTCAACCGATCCAAGGGACCTGCGATGTGGAGTCCTCGGGCACAGAGTGATCGGATGCTTTTTGCGGCCAAATGGCGTCGAATGTTAGAAGAGCACCCGGGTATCGATTTTTGGCAGGAGATGGTCAGAGAGATTATCGTCCGAGGAGATGTCTGTTGTGGAGTCAAAACAGGCTTAGGTATAGAAATAGCTGCTCGAACTGTGATTCTGACCAATGGTACTTTTCTCAATGGATTGATCCACATAGGCGAAAAACAATTCGGTGGTGGACGAGCAGGAGAGAAGGCCGCTACGGGACTCACCGAACAATTGGTCCAACTGGGTTTTGAATCGGGCAGGATGAAGACCGGGACACCGCCGAGAGTGGACGGTCGGAGTTTGGACTGGGACAAGATGGAGCTACAACCGGGTGATGAGCATCCGGGCAAATTTTCTTTTACGCAAACACCTCGACTCCAAAAACAACGACCTTGCCATATCAGTTATACGACACCGGAAGTACACGAGCTGCTCAAGACAGGATTTGATCGGTCTCCGATGTTCAATGGGCGGATCAGAGGACTCGGACCTCGGTACTGCCCTTCGATTGAGGACAAAATCGATCGATTTGCCGATCGCGATCGACATCAATTATTTATAGAACCCGAGGGTTGGGAGACCGTCGAGGTCTATGTCAATGGTTTTTCTTCATCGCTGCCCGAAGAAATACAATACAAAGCACTTAAAAAAGTACCCGGCTTTGAAAATGTAAAGATGTTTAGGCCCGGCTACGCCATAGAATATGATTTTTTTCAACCGACGCAGTTAAGACCAAATCTAGAGACTCGTCGCATACGGCATTTGTTTTTTGCCGGCCAAATCAATGGGACAACAGGATATGAAGAGGCTGCCAGCCAAGGTCTTATGGCAGGGATCAATGCCCATCTGTCTCATACCGCAAGGGAGCCCTTTATACTTAAAAGGTCCGAAGCATATATCGGTGTATTGATCGATGATCTGATCAACAAAGGGACAGACGAACCCTATCGTATGTTTACATCAAGGGCTGAGTACCGCATCCTCCTCCGCCAGGACAATGCCGATATCCGATTGACACCTTTGGTAGCCGGACTTGGTATGCACGATCTGGATCAACGTATGGCGCGCCTCAAAACCAAAGAAGCAGATATCCGTCAACTCAAGAGTTTTGTTAGTAGTACCGGAGTATCCCCGGATCTGATCAATCCATTTTTGGAAAAAATGAATTCGGCAGCCCTCCGCCAACAAGTCAAACTCAAAACCATACTCAGCAGACCGCACATCAGCCTACACCAGTTAGCATCCTATCTTCCCGAACTAAATACCTTGCTCCAAAAACTTGATGAAGAAGTCATCACCGGAGCCGAAATCGATCTCAAGTATGAAGGGTATATCCAAAAAGAACAAGAGCAAGCAGATAAACTCCACCGACTAGAGAGTGTACGCTTAGACCCCGAGCTGGACTATCAAAAAATCCTATCCCTCTCCTCCGAAGCACGCGAAAAGCTCCAAAAGCTCAAACCTCTAACCATCGGACAAGCGAGCCGGATCAGCGGAGTCTCTCCTGCAGATGTATCTATACTCTTGGTGATGATGGGTAGATGAGTCAATAGAAGCTAAGAAATAGAGTTGATTTTTTTTTGAGAGAATGTAGTGGTTATGTACTTTGCATAAGTACATCAGCTTTAAATATTTATATAATATATAATAATCTACTAATCATCAATCTAACATTTTATAGAGAAATTTATTTAGTACTTTGGCTTAGACACAGCCAAAAAATATCGGATAGGAAGGGTAAGAAAGATTGGATGAGCTGAACTATCTTTTTGAGTTTATGATTTTCTTAAGAACTACAAATCTCTTCCATGCGTTATATTGCAAGATGCTTAACAAATCAGAACCGATGCACCTTCTAAAAATCACCCTAGTACTGTTCTTCTTCGCTACGCTACAGCTCTCCGCCCAAAAAAACAGAGACACGACACTCGTACAGTTTTCAGGTATGATTGTGGCTGAAGAAGACGGCGAACTCCTCCCTGTTCCTTACGTAAATATAATCATCAAGGCATCCAATCGGGGCACTTACTCTAATCTGGACGGGTTTTTTAGTATTGTTGGCCATAAAGGCGATCGCGTGGAGTTTTCAGCAATCGGATATACAACAGTGGACTTTGTCATACCGGATAGTTTGCATGAAAACCGCTATACTATCTATCAGATACTCAGTCGCGATACTATCAACCTACCCGAAGCTGTCGTATATCCCTGGCCGAGTCGAGAACACTTCAAAGTAGAATTTTTGGCACTCAATGTCGATGATGCACTCCACAAAAGAGCAGTCGAAAATCTCTCCGATCAAACGATGGCTTACTTAATCAAATATACTCCCTCAGACGGCAAAGAAAATGCCAGTCTATATCTTAGACAGCAAGCTACGGACTTTGTTTATCGAGGACAGATCAAGCCACAGAACATCTTCAATCCAATAGCCTGGGGACAGTTTTTCAAAGCTTGGAAAGAAGGTAAGTTCAAAAATAAAAAATAAAGGCTGAAGGACGAGGATCCTTTGTTCTGATGCAAGAAATTTGTTTCGCTATCATTTGAGGCATTATCTTTGTTATTTCCTTTAGCGAAACTAACTATGAAAGTAACCGAACATTTAAAACGGAGTCCTGACAGGCCGATCGTCTCCTTTGAAGTACTGCCACCACTCAAAGGAGGAACGATGGATAGCATCTTTGAGACCCTCAACCCCTTGATGGAGTTCAAACCGCCCTTTGTAGATGTAACCTATCATCGAGAAGAGTTCGTCTATAAACAAAAGGAAAGCGGATACTACGAAAAAACTTCTATACGAAAGCGTCCCGGGACCGTAGGTATTTGTACGGCGATTATGCACCATTACGGAGTGGATGCCATACCGCACTTGATCTGTGGAGGGTTTTCGGTTGAAGACACAGAAAATGCTTTGATCGACCTTCATTTTTTAGGTTTTGATAATGTATTGGCACTCCGAGGAGATGCTCGACAGTTTGACAAAAAATTTATACCCGAGCCCCATGGACATGCTTATGCCATCGACTTGATTCAACAAATCGTCCAAATGAATAATGGTATCTATCTCGATGATGAAATAGAAAACGGAGCACATTCTGATTTTTGTATCGGGATAGCAGGATATCCGGAAAAACACTTTGAAGCTCCCAATATGGAGCAAGATATCTACTGGACCAAAAAAAAGGTAGAGGCCGGAGCAGATTACATTGTCACTCAGATGTTTTTTGATACACAATACTATATTGATTTTGTCAATAAATGTCGCTCTGAAGGGATTGATATTCCTATTATACCCGGCATCAAGCCACTCACCAAGCGATACCAACTTTCATCCATACCTCGCCATTTTTTTGTGAGCATGCCGGATGATCTAGTCAAAGAGGTCAACGCTAATCCTGACAAAAGTATCGTGGAGATAGGTCAAGCTTGGTGTATTCAGCAGTGTAAAGATCTCATTGAATTTGGTGTACCCGGACTTCATTTTTATACAATGGGTGACTCCAAGATCATTTATAAGATTTGTAAAGCTATCTTTTAATACATAACAAGAAATAATATACAATATGGACATCCAAAAACTATGGCAACTCAGATCTTGGGTTTCGGTCGATCAAGACTCGGATTTTTCTTTACAGAACATTCCATTTGGCATCGCATCCAAATCGGATCAAAAACGACGTATCGTCTCGATCATAGGCGATCAAATCATCGATCTGCAAGTATTGAAAGAACTTGGGTTATTTGAAGGGTTGGTATCGTCAAATTTTGATTTTGAGCAAGATAGTCTAAATGCTTTTATTCGTTTGGGCAAAAGCACGACCCAAAAAGTGCGTCTGCGGCTCATAGAGCTCTTGAGCGACAATGTCCATAAAGAGCAAGTACAAAAAGCCCTATCTTCAGTAGCTGCGTGGAAGATGCACTTAGCTATAAAAATTGGAGATTATACGGATTTTTATTCGAGTATAGAGCATGCTACCAATATAGGGACGATGTTTCGAGATCCTAAGAATGCACTATTGGCTAACTGGCGGCATTTGCCTGTAGGATATCACGGTCGATCTTCGACGATTGTAGTCTCCGGGACAGACATCAGGCGTCCAATGGGACAAACAAAGCCCGAAGAGGGATCGCCACAATACGGGCCGAGTCGTTTGCTTGATTTTGAGCTAGAGATGGGCTTTGTGGTTGGGCGTGATACGCATATGGGTACTCAAATAAGTACTGATCAGGCAGAAGATTATATTTTTGGTCTTGCGCTGTTCAATGATTGGTCAGCTCGTGATATACAGAAGTGGGAGTATGTACCATTG
>JAJRUR010000248.1 GCA_024277695.1 Bacteroidota bacterium
CCAAGTTCAGAACAGTGCCGAAATCAAATCATCGATCATCGCTCAACACAGTACTCCATTGCAGACGGACGCTTCTACCCAAACTACTCCTAAAGTAATAAAGAGTTCGGTATCAGCTGATGAGCAAGAAAAGGACAATAAAGCAAAGCCCTCTGTAAGCTCCACTCCAAAAACAAAATTGGTAGTCAGTACTCCCTCGGATCTCAAAAAGAAAAGTATTCCTACTGAAAGCAAAATCAAAAAAGTTGCATCTGAGCCCCAGCCCTCAATTCGTTTTAACACAATGCGTCACTCCTTCGATACCCTTTTGCAGGGTGAAGTTTATGACTACAATTTCAAATTTGTCAACACCGGTGACAGTGAGCTTATAATAGAAAAAGCTACAGCCACTTGTGGATGCACCCAACCCTCCTTTCCTTTTATAGGCATACAGCCTAATGATTCGGGGTTTATAGGGGTACACTATATCAGTATAGGTAAAGAGGGATATCAAAACCCTACAGTCACCGTATATACCAATGCGGATCCCCCGATATACGTTCTACATCTCGAAGGAGAAGTCATCGTGCCAACTGAGGTCAAAAAAGACAGCCTAGACTAGTCCTCAAGATAATTTTATGATACGGTATTTTTGCATTTTTTTTTGTCTGAGTTCTTTTACTATAAGTTGGGGACAGATGGTTCAAGTCATTGACTCTGTAGACCTAGAACCACTGGCAGGAGTATATATTTATAATGCAGATAAAAGCAAACACGTCGCCACTGATGAGCAAGGCATCGCCAAATTGGATATATTTCATTCTAATGAAAAACTACTGATTTATCAACTAGGATATAATCTCAAAGCAATCGACAATCATTTTCGCAAAAATAAAACGACGACCATACGGTTGACTCCGAATGGTGTCCTAATCGGTGGGGAAGTAATCGTAGAAGGCTTAGCACTCAAGCAACGACAGCTTGATCTCCCTGCCTATGTAGATCATCTGGATTTATCAAAAATAAGTGCTTCGGAATTTCAGACGACAGCTGATTTGGTAGGTCAAGCTAATGGGGTTACGATCCAAAAATCCCAACAGGGGGGCGGCAGTCCGATGATGCGTGGTTTTGCTGCCCATCGCATACTATTGGTGATGGACGGTGTTCGACTCAATAACGCTATCTTTAGAGGAGGAAATCTTCAAAATATCATTTCGGTTGATCCCAATGGATTGGATAGAATAGAAGTTCTGTTTGGACCTAATTCGCTTATATACGGAAGTGACGCTCTGGGAGGAGTCATCCATATGCATAGTAAGACAAGTGCATACAACTCCGGTTTTGGTGGCAATATAGCCATAGGCTACCAATCTGCTAATAGCGGAAAAAATCTGCAAGCAGGATTTTCTTATGGATCGAAACGATGGTCATCCGGGACACAAATCGGATGGAGTGACTTTGGAGATTTGACTATGGGCTCTAATGGTCCGAAGGACTATCTACGCCCATCATACCAACAGACAGGACCATCCGGCAAGGACACCATAGTCAAAAATCCAAACTCCAAAAATCAAATACACTCAGGATTTTGGCAGCGATTTATAAAGCAAAAGTTTAGCTATTTACTAAATGAGAAGACGGATTTGGCCTATCAATTTTTGTACTCGACCACGAGTAATATACCTAGATATGACCGTCTGATACGACAAAGAGATTCGAGCTATGTGGATGCCGAATGGTACTACGGACCGCAACGATGGCTTATGCACAGTTTAGCCATCCAATCTAAAGCAGCTACTGCAGCCTATTCAGAATATAGGATCACTGCAGCCTATCAAACCAATCGAGAAAGTCGGTTTGACCGCAGATTTGCCGATCAAATATTAAGACAACGCAGAGAACGGGTAAGAGGAATCTCACTAAACGCAGACTTTATCAAAAACAGCGATCACTCCATGGAGTGGAGATACGGCAGCGAAATCATCTATAATAAAGTGTACTCGCGGGCCATCTCTCGTAATGTATTGAATGGTCAGCGTTTTCCCATACAGACACGATATCCTGATGGTTCTGATTTGATATCCTCGGCTCTTTATATTCAAGGGAGCAGACGGTTAAACAATATCACCTTGAGTGGTGGTCTTCGCTACCAACGGACTAGAATACGAGCAGACTTCAGTAAGAGTTTATTGGAGCTAAATATCGATCCGGTTGACCACACGAATGATGCTCTAGTGTGGAGTCTCGGTGCCAACTGGAGTCTTGGAGAGCATTTGTTTGCATATGCCAACTATTCAAAGGGATTTCGCGCACCTAATATAGATGACATCGGTAAAGTCTTTGATAGTGAGCCGGGCAAAGTTATAGTCCCAAATCCGCAATTGGGACCTGAGCGTGTAGGCAATTTTGAGTTAGGTCTCCAATCTCGGACCAAAAATCCTATTGACTATCATCTTAGTATCTACTATGCCCGTCTTACAGATTTCATGTCACGTATGGACTACCGGTTGGATGGCAGAGACAGTATCCTGTATGACGGTGTATTGAGTCAGGTTCAAGCCATCCAAAATACTAACAGCGGTTATATTTATGGTACGGAAGTAGCACTCAAATATAATCAGGGACCGCTAAGAATAGGAGTGCAACTCTCTTATCAACGTGGTCAAGAAGAAACAGATATCGGGACATTTCCCCTACGCCATGTTACTCCGCTATCATCTTCTCTACATATCCACTGGGCTATTAAAGGATTTGATATTGGGTCTTCTCTTCGCTATAGTGATGGTTTTGATGCGGAGCGTTTGGCACCTTCGGAGATATCCAAGGGGTACTTGTATGCTAGAGACACCAGAGGTAGGCCCTTTGCGCCATCGTGGTGGACGGCAGATATACTGTTGAGCAGAAAACAAAAAAATTGGTCTTTAGAAGCCGGAGTATACAATATTTTTGACAAGCTCTATCGCCCTTATGCCTCGGGGATATCCGCACCGGGCAGAAGTCTGAATATATCTGTTCGGTACGCGCTAGGAGATAATTAGCTATTTTTTTGCGGCTCGAATCACGGTATTTTGTTGAATCCAGCATGGTACTTTGAAGTTATTACCAGCTTTGAGTGAGCGCTGAAAGATATCCTCTGTAGTCGGCATAAATCGCGCATATTTGGCAATATTTTTATTGGCTTCAGCCGCCACAGAAGGGTCAATTTTTTTGGCTTTGACCCATTCGTCGATGGCTACCCAAGTGACTACCTGACTGTCAAACCCTCTTCCGGGGCCGCAAAGGGGACCACTAGAAGCATAAAGTTTGCCCACCAACATATAGGGTGCTCCCCAATTAGGTCTGAACTTAGAAGCCATGCGCGCATACTTTCGAGCTTTCGGAAAATTTTTGAGGTGTGCATAATATATCTTTGCTATGACTAGAGCGTAATCCGCTTTTTTGTTGGGATCGGTAGCACTGTTCAAGCGACCTTCATAACAATGGATGGCATCACTATAGTCCCCATTGCGCAATTGATCTCTACAAGATGGGCCTGTAGTAGTCGTGACCACCTTTCGACAGTTAGCATTATAGGCCTGATCGAGCTGTCGGAGCGCATCGTCCTCCAAGGAACAGCCTCCCCACTTGAGCTTGCCATACACATCGATAAGGTTATCACAGTCTGTAGGATTATCCAAAAATGATTGGTAATACTTGTTTTTATAATAAGCACAATCATAAAAACCTTTAATCCCTTCCATTCCGTCCAGACGCGCAGAAGCATATTCGTCGATGATTCTCCACTGCTCTAGATTTTTATTACTGTGGAGACCTTTGTCTATGATGCGAGCGATCCGGGCGCCTTGCAATTTGGCTTCTTCCAGACTTATTTCATCATTTTGAAATCGTTTTATCATCAATGCCGTAAAGGGATTAATGATAAAGTATTGCGCATCATCTCCATCCCTATCGAGCGACTCCACAAAAAGGTCATAGACCTCTTTGTCTGTAACCACTCCCTGAAACTTGTAGTAATAGTCAAAAGCTTTTTTGCCGGGGACATATCCATCTTCGCCGTAGCATTCGCCCATTTTAGAATAGATCTCGAGGATTTTATCCATATAATCTTTTCGCTTGGACTCATCAACTTCCCTGTTATAAAAATGCTCATAAATCTTGATACCATCCACAAATACGGTATTTCGTTTGCCATCTGCTGCCGGTGCACCATTATAAACATCTTTCCAGTAAGGGAGGGCACCATCAAAATCCTTTGCTTTGACGAAGTCATGCATTATAACATAAGACTCCAGCATAAAGTCAGGATTTTCATGATCATCAAATTTGGGACACGGGCTGAGATTTTCTTCCTTGGGCGGATCTTCTTTGTGTACCGGAGGTTTTTTGTACTCTTTATCTTCGGTAACAATTTGTGTCTTTGGTGTGCACGCCGATAAGAACAATACGAAAAGGAGGACGAGACTTAAGCAATATTTCAATAATTTTATCATCGAGCTATTTTTTCTAAGGATAAGATGCGTAAAACTAATAAAAGGATGTGTATCTAGCAAGCAATAATACTGTATAAATATGATGCCACCGAAATCATACACCAGAGAACCAACGAAAAAAACTTATCTTGTCCCAAAAATCGCAAATACCTGTTATGAAAAAACCCATTATCTTTTTTATCCTTTTACTATCCATTGGCTTACAAGCCCAAAAGACTTATATCCAGTGTGGACTATTATTTGATGCGCCTTCCGGCAAAAATCTGACGGAACAGACTATCATCGTAGAAAACAATACGATTCTCGATGTGCGAAGTGGATATGAGCAAGGTAAGGCATCGGATGTTTTGATCGATCTGCGTGATGCATGGGTGATGCCCGGCTGGATCGACATGCATGTGCATATAGAGCATGAGGGTTCTAAAGACAGCTATTTGCGACGATTTTTGGATAATCCTGCGGATTTGGCCTTTAATTCGGCTGTTTATGCCAAGCGTACTTTGGAAGCCGGTTTTACAACAGTAAGAGATTTGGGAGGAACGGGTGTAAACGTATCTTTGGGGAAGGCCATACGCACAGGTAAGATCGAAGGTCCACGGATCTACACAGCGCGCAAAGCCATCGCCATCTCCGGCGGGCATGCAGATCCTACTAATGGGATGCGATTGGATCTAATGGGGCGAGCCGGACCTCGGGATGGTGTCGCCGATGGCCCCTCAGAATGTGCCAAAGCCGTTCGGTGGCAGGTCAAAAACGGAGCGGACTGTATCAAAATCACGTCCACCGGGGGTGTACTTAGTGTAGCCAAAGACGGTGATGGACCGGCATTTAATATGGAAGAACTAAGAGCCATAATGGAAACTGCAGCTGACCGCGGAGTACATGTAGCAGCCCATGCCCACGGCAAAGAAGGGATGAAACGAGCCATTATCGCGGGAGTGAAGACTATAGAGCACGGAAGCTATGCCGATGAAGAGATCTTTGATCTGCTCAAAAAACACAATGCTTGGCTGATTCCAACAATCACTGCAGGTATGAGTGTAGCTGACTCAGCAAAGATCAAAAATTATTTTCCGGCAGTCGTCCAGCCAAAAGCAGAACGGATAGGCCCCCAGATACTTGAAATGTTCAAAGCTGCATATCGCGCAAAAGCACCAATAGGTTTTGGTACGGATGCAGGTGTTTTTAGGCATGGCAAAAACGCAATGGAATTTGCATATATGGTGCAGGGTGGTATGCCTTTAACAGAGGCGGTCAGGGCTGCGACCATCATCAATGCGCGTATACTAAAATGGGATGATCGAATTGGCTCTATCCAAAAAGGCAAACTAGCTGATATAGTGGCTGTCAGCAAAGGAACCTTAGAAGACCCATCGGGCATGATGCATCCTATTTTTGTGATGAAAGACGGGGTTCGAATCAAATAATTTGAAGAGTGATGCTAGATACTTCCTATCGGTCGTACAGGCTCCTATCAACCCGTTGGCAAGGATTGACGCTAGAATCAAAATAGAATATGTTGCGTGTATGCAATGAACATATTTTACAGGTCGCCCCGCCGGGGCTTTTGTTTTTGTCATCTGCTCCGGAGGAGCAAACGGTTTGTAGTAGCAGCACTGTAGGTACAAATATTGTAGTAGCGCCGTAGGTGCGACCTGTTCACCGTTTCTATCAAGCTATCCCACTCAAATAAATATTTTTCGGTGTAATCCATATCCTATTTTCAGGAAAGTTGATTTATTTAATCTCGATTTATTGATTTTAACTACCGAAACTTGAGTAAGATATTTTCTAAGTTAATCCTGTTTTGCAAACACCTTACGCAACAAGTCGGTAGTTCTGGCGGACACGTCACTTCTGATCTTCAATTCCTTTTTAGCTACCATACCGAAGAGTCCATCTAAGGCTTTATTAGCAACATAGTCGTCAATACGAGGATTGAGTTTATTGACAAAAGGTATTTTATTATATGTATTGACGGCATCTGCCCAATAATCCAGGGCACCAAATTTATTGAGTGATTCTAAGATCACCGGCTGAAAAGCCCTATATAATGCATCATAGGTGCGTTTGTTTAAATAATTGGTAGCTGCATTTTGCTCGCCCATCAAGATATTCAGCGCATCATCAAAACTCATACTTGTGATAGCATCTACAAAGATCGGTGCAGCCGACTTAGCAGCATCCTCTGCAGCGCGATTGAGTTTTTTGGTGATCTCGGCTTCTACATTGTTCCATCCAGGCACAAAACTGAGTTTATCCACAACTTTTTGCGCCTCTTCCGGCAAAAATATTTTATAAGGACTTTTATAGTACCCATCTAATCCGGAAAGTTTGGTAGCACCCTCTTTAATCCCTATCTCCAGTGCTTGCTTAAGCCCGGAAGCTATCTGTGCAGTAGTTAGTCCACCCTCGCCTATGGTACCCAGTACCCGATTGAGATCAGCAGAGCTACAAGAAATAAAAGTAGTCAAAAAGAGCAAAAATGTCCAGTGTTTTAATGTATTCGTCATGGTAAAATATGATTTTTTTATTATTTAATAATATTAATTATAACTCCAGCTCTACAAAAGCATTGCGGATATGTCCATGGATTGGAGGATCCAATTTTTTTAATTTGATAGATACTTTGTTGATCTTCGGATCTAAGGATTTTAGTTTATTGATGATACGTAAAGCCACGGTTTCGATCAATCGTTGTTCCGTTTTCATTTCAGATTTGCAGATCTGATATATGTTTTCATAATTTACGGTTTTTTCGATAGAATCTTGCCAATTATGCCGATCCAGATCCAAGTCGATCGTAACATCCAGTTCAAATCTACATCCTACTTTGCGCTCTTCTGCGGAATAACCGTGAAAAGCATAAAACTCTATTTTTTCAAGTCCGATTTTTGCCATAGGCTAATATTGTGCTAACTGTGCTTCGATTTTGTCTATGAAATGAGGTCGAATATAGTTAAAACTTTACCTTTGAGACCAAAAAAAAGCGACTTAGGTAGTTTTCAAAATGTTAAAATACTATGGCAAAGACAGATCAATACAAACATCACGACTATTACGGAGTGGACGAATTGTTAAGCGAAGAACATTTATTGGCCAGAGATGCCGTTCGGGATTGGGTAAAATCCGAAGTAACACCGATCATCGAAGAATATGCCGAACGTGCAGAGTGTCCTAAACACTTATTTAAAGGACTAGCCGAAATCGGAGCATATGGCCCTAGCCTTCCGGTAGCATATGGAGGTGGCGGAATGGACGAAACAGCATATGGAGTGATCATGCAAGAACTCGAGCGCGGTGACAGCGGGATACGCTCTATGGCATCAGTCCAAGGCTCTCTGGTGATGTATCCTATTTATCGCTATGCGAGTGAAGAGCAAAAAAAGAAATACCTTCCCAAGTTGGGAGCCGGAGAACTGATCGGCTGTTTTGGACTTACGGAGCCAGATCATGGTTCCAACCCTGCCGGAATGCTCAGTACTATCCGCGATGATGGAGATGCCTATATACTGAACGGTGCCAAGATGTGGATAACGAACTCTCCGATAGCAGACCTAGCCGTTGTATGGGCACGTGATGAGGAGGGCAAGATACGCGGAATGATAGTGGATGCAGACAGTCCCGGTTTTTCAGCACCTGAGATTCATGGCAAATGGTCTTTGCGGGCTTCGATTACGGGGGAGCTTGTATTTGAAGATGTCCGCGTGCCAAAACATCAGGTTTTTCCTGAAGTGAGAGGACTCAAAGGACCACTTTCATGTCTATCCAAAGCGCGTTATGGTATAGCCTGGGGAGTAATTGGTGCAGCACTAGACTGTTATGACTCTGCACTCCGATATTCGCTAGAGCGAGAACAATTTGGGAAGCCCATCGGAGGATTTCAGCTCACGCAAAAGAAGCTTGCTGAAATGATCACGGAGATAACCAAGGCACAACTTTTGTGTTGGAGATTGGGCACTTTGGCTGACAAGGGCCAAGCATCACCGGCACAGATATCCATGGCAAAACGCAATAATGTCTTGATGGCTTTGGAAATCGCCAGAGAAGCACGACAAATACATGGAGGTATGGGCATCACCAACGAATATCCGATTATGCGACATATGATGAATCTGGAAACTGTACTAACTTATGAAGGTACGCATGATATCCATCTACTAATTACGGGTATGGATGTGACAGGCTTAAATGCCTTTAAATGACCAAAGCTCCAAATCATTTCCCAAATACGTCAACAAATTCTTAAAATCCTAACACAAGTGAAACTTTTGAGCAAATAGAATATTATATTCATACGTTATTAAGCAATATATATCTAGAGTTTATAAACCATATGATGCTCCTACAGCGATATCTAAGCACCATTTTGATCATATTGGTCAGCCTTTCGGCAAAATCTCAGGTCATTGAACTGTACAATCCGTCTTGGGAAGGACCACCCCATCAAGGTGCCCAAAATAGTCGAATTATAGGTTGGAATGATTGTGGCGCTCCCGGTGAGACTCCACCGGATATCCATGCACAATGGACAGACTACTTTTCCGTGCGGCAGAAACCTTATGATGGCAGTAGCTTTTTGGGTATGGTCGTTCGTGCTACCGATACTTGGGAGTATATTTCTCAGCGACTCAAATCACCCCTTCAATCCGGACAATGCCATGCTTTTAGTGTTTTTATGGCAAGATCTACGAGCTATAGAAGCGGATTGCGTAACCTAACTATACCCCAACCTTTTACCCAACCTATCGTATTGCGCATCTACGGCAGCAATCTGATCTGTGCTACCGACGATATCCACCGAGAGCTTCTTGCAGAATCTTCTGCCGTTAGGAATACACAGTGGGAGCGCTATGATTTTAAACTTAAGCCATCGAAAACATATCGCTATATCATACTAGAAGCATATTATAAAAGTCCGACCCTTTTTCCATACAATGGAAATGTACTGCTAGATAACGCTTCTGCTATTATTACAATCGACTGTGATGAAGATAGCCAGATCGCACTTGACAAATATCAACAAGAACAACAAATAGACTTGGATGAGCTCCTCGCCCAAATCGAAACACTCGATAAGAAAAAATCTGAGCCGACAAAGGCCAAGACAAAAGCCCCCAAAAAGCCTCAGACTATAACAGAACAAAAACCCAAAGCAAAGGATCCAAAAAAATCAAAATCCCTCATACGCAATAAAGTATTTAAAATAGAAGATCTCAATAAACCCCTATCGCAAGATCAAATCATCCGATTAAAAAATTTCTATTTTGAAGCAGACCATTCTGACATAAAAAAAGAATCTACAAAAGTACTAGATGAGCTCTATATCTTCTTAAGAGACAATCCCGAGGTCAAAATCGAAATTGGAGGCCATACCAATTCGCTGCCAAAGCACGAATACTGTGATCGTCTTTCTCTCGCCAGAGCCAAAGCTGTGCGGTCATATCTAGTCAATAAAGGTATAGCTCCCAATAGATTACTTTTCAAAGGATATGGCAAGCGTCGTCCGGTTACTTCAGATACTTCTTTGGAGGCTCAGCGTAAAAATCAGCGCGTGGAGATTAAGATACTGAGCCTAGGCTAAAGTCCCTCAAATAAATTTTCTTTTGTAGTAAGTGCTAATGCAAGAGACTTCCTTGCTTTTTTTAATATTCAGCTTGTCCGCTTTTCCCCCAACTTTTTATGTAAATGTGCAATAATCTTTATGTAAATGTGCAATAATCTCTATGTAAATGTGCAATAATCTTCTACCTTTACCTTATGCAAATAACACGAAGTATAAAGAAACCAATTAGAGAGACGCTCTCAAAGTACCCAATATTAGCACTTACGGGTCCGAGACCTACATATTTCTTCGATACTGGCCGCCTACTTCGTAGAGAGCATTAGATATCTGGCCTAAAGAGCAAACTTTTGTTGTCTCCATCAGCTCTTCGAAGAGATTTTTGTTAAGCAGTGCTTTTTGTTTTAGTTTTTGGATTTTTTTGGTAGCTTTTTCTTGAAATACCTCATTGAGTTGATGAACTGATTTGATTTGTTGGAGTTTTTCTTCGGGGAATGCTCGTATGACTTCTTTGGGCAAGATTGTAGGGGAACGATCCTTAGCTAGGAAAGTATTGACGCCGATGATAGGTAAATCGCCTGAATGTTTAAGCGTTTCATAATAGAGACTTTCTTCTTGGATACGGCTACGCTGATACATAGTTTCCATAGCACCTAGGACTCCGCCCCGTTCTGTAAGTCGATCAAACTCTGCCAAGACGGCCTCTTCGACTAAGTCCGTCAGTTCTTCGATGATAAATGAGCCCTGATTGGGATTTTCGTTTTTGGCCAGTCCCAATTCGTGATTGATGATGAGTTGGATGGCTACTGCGCGCCGAACGCTCTCTTCAGTCGGGGTAGTGATCGCTTCATCATAGGCATTGGTATGCAGTGAATTACAATTATCATAGATGGCATAAAGTGCTTGGAGTGTAGTGCGGATATCATTGAAAGATATTTCTTGTGCGTGGAGTGATCTGCCGGATGTTTGGATATGATATTTGAGCATTTGGGAGCGTTTATTGGCTCCATATTTTAGTTTCATGGCCTTTGCCCAAATTCTTCTTGCCACTCTTCCGATGACTGCGTATTCAGCATCTACACCATTGGAAAAGAAAAAGGAAAGATTCGGTGCAAAGTCATTAATATCCAAACCTCTACTCAAATAATACTCCACAAATGTAAATCCATTGGCGAGTGTAAAAGCCAGTTGTGATATCGGATTAGCCCCGGCCTCAGCGATATGATATCCCGAGATCGATACGGAATAAAAATTACGTACAGAATGGTCGATAAAATAAGCTTGCATATCTCCCATAAGTCGCAAAGAAAACTCTGTAGAAAATATACAAGTATTCTGAGCTTGGTCTTCTTTTAGAATATCGGCTTGGACAGTGCCACGGACTTTATTGAGGGCTTGTTTTTTGATATTTTGATAGACTTCGGGATCAAGCACTTGGTCTCCTGTGATACCCAATAACATCAGACCGAGTCCGTTATGACCTTTTGGTATTGCTCCTCGATAAGTTGGTCGTTGATATCCTTGGTCTTCGTAGATCGACTTGAGTTTTTGTTCGACGTGATCTTCCAAGCCGTTTTCTTTGATGTAGATCTCACATTGTTGGTCTATAGCTGCATTGAGGAAGTAAGCGCACATAGTTGCAGCCGGGCCATTGATGGTCATAGAAACTGAAGTGGTCGGGTTACAGAGGTCGAATCCACTATAGAGTCTTTTGGCATCATCTAGAGAGCAGATACTCACTCCGGCATTACCTATTTTGCCGTAGATGTCCGGTCTTTTGTCGGGATCTTCACCGTAGAGTGTTACGGAGTCAAAAGCAGTGGATAGTCTAGCTGCAGGCATATCTGCTGACAAGTAATGAAAGCGTTTGTTGGTACGTTCGGGACCACCTTCGCCGGCAAACATACGCGTGGGGTCCTCACCCCTTCGTTTGAAGGGATATACTCCGGAAGTAAAGGGAAAAGAACCCGGAACATTTTCTTGCCTGACCCATTGGAGGATATCCCCCCAATCGTGGTAGCGCGGCAAGGCTATTTTGGGTATGGATAGATGAGATAGAGTTTTGTAATGTGTGGGTACCTTAATATCACGACCGCGCACTTGATAGATGTATTCATCTTGGCGATACCGATTTTTTGTTTCCTCCCATTGCTCGAGTATTCTGGAGCATTCTCCATCGAGATCTTTTTGGAGTTCGCGATATTGGTCTTTGAGTTGGTCTATCCAGTCTATTTTATTAGCTTGCTTTTCAGACCACTTGATTAAGTTATCAAGGCTATAAAGTCTTCTGGCAATAGCTGCTTGTTGTAGCACACGTTGATCATAGTTGCGATTATTTTCAGCTATTTCGGATAGATACCTCACACGATTGGGAGGTATGATATAAATTTTTTGGCTTTGGCCTGTTTGTAGATCGAGATGACTCAAAAAAGCACCTTTGAAGCGCTCGTTAAATAATTTTGCGATATGGAGATAGAGTGCATTGGTGCCGGGGTCATTAAATTGGGATGCGATGGTACCGAATACGGGCATGGTGTCCGGCGATAGGTCCCATAAGTCATGATTGCGTTGATATTGTTTTTTTACATCTCTAAGAGCGTCTTGAGCACCTCTTTTGTCAAATTTGTTGATAGCGATGATATCAGCAAAGTCGAGCATATCGATTTTTTCTAATTGAGTAGCAGCACCGTATTCGGGAGTCATGACATATAAGCTAAGGTCCGAATGATCGATGATTTCTGTATCGGACTGTCCGATTCCTGAGGTTTCTAGGATGATAAAGTCATATCCAGCGGCTTTAAGGATATGGACGGCTGATCGGACATGTTGGGATAGGGACAGATTGGATTGGCGTGTGGCCAAAGATCTCATATAGACCTTTGGGTTAGTTCCTATGGCATTCATTCTGATACGATCACCGAGGAGTGCACCGCCTGTTTTGCGTTTGGAAGGGTCAACCGAGATAATGCCGATATATTTGTCTGGAAAATCGATTAAAAATCTGCGAATGAGCTCATCTACCAGCGAAGATTTGCCTGCGCCACCTGTTCCGGTGATTCCAAGAACCGGGATGTGTTGTTTCTTGGCTTTTTGTTCTAAATCTTTTAAGATATCCTGGTGTTGTTGGGGGTAGTTTTCTACTGCTGATATGAGTCGGGCAACTGCCCCCGGATGTTTTGGGTCGAGGACTTGGAGTTCTCCATTGAGTGAAGCTCCGACTGCGAAGTCACTTGTTTTGAGCAGGTCATTGATCATACCTTGCAGGCCAAGTTTTCGTCCGTCATCCGGCGAATAGATTCGTTCTATACCGTAGTCCTGAAGTGCTTTGATTTCTTCGGGTAATATGGTTCCTCCTCCCCCACCGAAGATTTTGATATGTCCTGCATTTTGTTCTTGGAGCAAGTCATACATATATTTGAAGTATTCATTGTGTCCACCTTGGTAAGAGGTAATGGCAATAGCTTGGACATCTTCTTGGATAGCGGTATTGACGATTTCTTGGACGGATCGGTTATGTCCCAGATGTATAATTTCGGCACCGGTACGCTGCATGATACGTCTCATAATATTGATAGCAGCATCGTGGCCATCAAATAGAGATGCAGCGGTGACGATTCTGATTTTGTGTTTGGGCTGGTAAGCAGGTATCTTTTGCATAAGCAGACAAATTACTAAAAATACTTTTTAAAGTCAACAAATGTATCGATAAATTCTTGAGTGATCATGGCGGTAGCTCCCCAAACACAGTGTCCATTGATATCAAAATAAGGTACGGTGGGATAGTGAAAATCTGTCAAGAAGTCAAAAGCAGCTTTTTTGGAGGTATTCTTATCAAAGAGGGCTCGTATCGGGGTGGGGATGATATATTGGACTTCGGAACTATCTAAGCAAAAGTTCGGACAATCGTCTGTCCACGCGACAAAGGGATGTATCTCAAAACGGCTGACGGGGATATATATTGGAGACAGTGCCCCGAGCAGTTCAAAATCTGCTACATCAACGCCCATTTCTTCATAAAATTCTCGCAGGGCAGTGTTTTGTAGGCTTTTGTCTTGTTGTTCAAATTTGCCTCCCGGGAAGCTGATTTGTCCACTATGTTTATCTTCGGGATGATGTGTTCGCCTCATGAAGACTGTGTGTAGGATATCCTCCATTGGATAGATCAAGATGAGAACTGCGGCTCGTCCTGCTCCTTCCGGTGCACTTTGATTTGGGATGAAATATGGTGATGCGGACATCTTTTTATGTGCGGTACCGGAGGGTAGTGTTGAAGCCAGTCGATCACTCAATACGCGCTGAAAGTCCTTCTGTGGTGTCATGAGATTATAGAAGCTTTGTTCTTAAATTATTTGCCTCTATACAAGGATTATTTGTTAGAAATCTCTAAATAATTCTTGAGTGCCATAAACATAGAAGGAGCATTATTAACGGGTGCTTTGATATCTGCGATGAGTCCATGATCTTCAACTGCTTTGGCTGTCTGTGTCCCATACACAGCGATACGGGTATTATTCTGTTTAAAATCAGAAAAATTTTCGTAGAGTGACTGAATGCCCAAAGGGCTAAAAAATACCAATACGTCATAGGTGATGTCAGACAGGTCGGACAGATCACTGGCTACTGTTCTAAACATCATAGCTTCTTGAAAAGCTATCTTATTTTTATTGAGGTATTGGCAGACCTTTTCACTACCCAGATTGGACACGGGGAGGATAAATTTTTCATTATCTTTGTACTTCATAAAGTAACGCTCCAAATCTTCGGGATGGCGATTACCTACAAATACCTTTCGCTTTCGGTAAATGATAAATTTTTGGAGATAATTGGCTATAGCCTCTGTAAGGCAAAAATATTTCATTTGGGGGTTTACATCAATCCGCATAGCCTCACACATTCGGAAGTAGTGTTCAATGGCATTTTTGCTGGTGAGAATGACTGCTGTAAATTGGTCAGGTCGGATTCTGGTTTTTCTAAACTCTTTTTCTGAGACAGGCTCGACATGGATAAACTTTCGGAAATCGATTTTTATACCATACTTTTGTTCGAGCTCAAAATAAGGTGACTTTTCTGGTCGTGGTTGTGAAACCAAAATAGTTTTGATAGGTTTGCATCTATTGTCTAATATTGAGTGCTTAGTATTAGTTACCATAAGTGTAATGATGTGTTGTTTTTTACTCTATGAGACTCCTAGCCGCTGAAGAATCTTGATTATCAGCAGTATAGGGGCAATTTCGAGGGTGCAAAGATATGTAAAAAATTTCAGTTTATTAGCAACTATTTGCCTACCTAATAATAAAAAACCCCTATAAAGCCTATATATATATAGAACGATGAAAAGGAGGATTCCGCTGTACAAAGCTAATTTGGCTATACCGACCGGAGCAAAAGTGATGAGAATATTTATCGGAGTGAGAAGCACTGCCAAAATCAGATTGAATACAAAGATGGTATAAGCGAATTGTTGGAGGCTTAGATTGTTATCAAAAACGTAGGAGATAAATTGCATCATCCAATGTCTGAGCAGGTATGCTATAGCTATCAATGCGGCTAGTTTCCACCAAGATATAATTAGTTCAAACTTGTAATCCAATACTTGTTGTGCAAAAAAAGCTGTGGCCAATACGAAGAGGAATATCAACAACAGATTCTGTATATTGTACCTAAAGTGTTGGTCACGCTGCAATAGGTTTAGGTAATTGAGGTTGACTAATGTACGGAACAAGCTTTGAATGGTTTGGCGTTTTATACCGACAATAATGCCTAAAAAAACCAATAAGAATATGGAAGATACTCTTGAAAATCCATTACGTTCCATGTTACTCCATCGATCTGGGGGTTTTGACTCAGATAGGTTTACCGCCGTGCTATCTTGATGTAGCTCTTTGGGACGCGTTTGCTCCAAACGATCTTTGATTTCAAAGGGATTTTTCTCGGGCTTCTGAGCACTCAAATCCGTTAAAATCGTCATAAATAGAGCCATGCAGCTCACAATATACAAGTATTTAGTCGGTAGCATTTTGACAGGTATGGGTTAGCGCTTGATCAGATATTTTGGTTTTAAAATAGAATATAAGTGCAAAAATACAGAATTAGTTTTGAACTGTTCTTTTGTTACTAAAATTCAAGCATCCAATGGAAGTTTGGCGGAGAAGCATTGACCGAAAAACCCGGTAGATGGCAGACGGAAATAGATGAAGTGCGGTGGTGCTACAAATATGTCCGTCTGCAGACTTGCGTGAGGGATAGTAAGGGCGCGAGGCACGAGCGGTCCGGAGCTGGTATGGGCGCAATGCACTGCATCCATACCAGTGTAGGACGGAAGCCCTAGGCGTACCCCTGAATAGCCCGACCCGAGGGACGAGGGGCACGCCCAAATGTTCAATATATGTATTGCTGTATATCGTAGGCGGAACTAATTAGCTAATTGATTATCTTTGATATTTGATAATTTGAGTCGTGTGGATAAAAAACTAATCAGGCGGGTAGTACTTTTAGGTCTCGTAGGCATTGTGAGTATTTTGCTTATTCAGGCATATCTATTGTATAAAAATTTTGACAACAGCCAGAAAGAGTTTGATCAACAGGTGAGAATAGCCTTGTTAAAAGTGGCCAAAAACTTAGCTAAGTACAATGCATCCAACCTACCGACCCAAAATCTCATCAAGAGGATATCTCCGAGCTATTATGTAGTGAATATCGATGATCGTATAGATGCCAATGTGTTGGAGTACTATCTACACAAGGAATTGGAAGATTTATCCCTTATCGTAGATTTTGAATATGCGATCTATGATTGTGCTACTGATGCTATGCTTTATGGAGACTATTGTACCAAAGAAGAAAGCCATACCGCCAAGATAGGAGGTACGGATCTTCCTAAATATAATGAGTTTATTTACTATTTTGGAGTGCGGTTTCCTAACCGCAAACATATGTTTTTGAGTGATCCCTCGCTTGCATTGCTGATGGGTGCCATTTTATTATTGACAATATTTTTGTTTGGGTATAGTCTTTATGTGATTTTAAGACAACAGCGAGTAGCAAATATGCAGCGTGATTTTATCAATAACATGACGCATGAGTTTAAGACGCCCCTCTCCTCTATAAAAATAGCTACTGAAGCTCTAAAAAACAACCCTCTTGTGCTGTCAGATAAGCGTCTGCTCAAATACTCCAATATCATTTACGACCAAAACGAAAGGCTCTCAGAACAAGTCATCCGTGTACTGGAAATGGCACGTCTGGAAAAGGCTGCTTTGGTACTCAAGAAAAAAAATACTGACATAATCCCTATACTCAATAAAATCATACAGGATGTGTCCGGTATATCTGATGATGTAGCAATACGATTAGATACTGACTTATCTGAGGCAAAGGTCATGTTGGATTTATTTCATTTTCAGAATGTGATGAATAATTTGCTCGACAATGCCATCAACTATAATACAGGTCACAAAGAGATCACCATAGTGCTGCGCAAAGTAAAAAAAGCTAAATTCGCCCTCTCTATCACAGATAATGGAATTGGGATCAATAAAGAAAACCTGGAGCGTGTATTTGAAAAATATTATCGAGTTCCGACTGGCAATATACATAATGTTAAAGGCTTTGGGTTGGGTCTATACTACGTCAAGCAAGTCATTGAGGCGCACCAATGGCACATCGGTATCAAGAGTAAGCTCCATCAGGGAACTACCATCACCATTATAATGTAATAATAGCTATGAAGAATAGAATACTCTATGTAGAAGATGATAATGACTTGGCTTACATCACAAAAGATCAACTCGAGTTAGAGGGTTATGAAGTGCATCACTTTGTAGACGGTATGGCGGCATTTAAGTCTATAGGCCCTAATAAATATGACCTCTGCCTACTCGATGTAATGCTACCAAATATGGATGGATATAGCCTTGCCCAAAAAATCAGGTCGCTCAATGTGCATATTCCGATCATTTTTTTGACAGCTAAGTCAATGGAAGAAGATAGAATCGAAGGATTTGAATCAGGGGGGGATGACTATATCATAAAACCTTATAGTTTGAGTGAACTGAACTATAAGATCAAAGTATTTTTGAAACGTAATGTCGTCCAGCAACATCTTGATCAACCCATATACGAAATAGGGCGTTTTCGCTTCAGCCCTGCAGAGCTCACCCTTGAATATGAAAATAAAAAAAAGATACTTACTGCTCGAGAGGCTGAGGTACTCACCCAGTTAACAAAAGACCTAAATAAGCTGGTAAAAAGAGAGGATATTCTATCTATTGTCTGGGGCAAAAATGATTATTTTTTAGGTCGCAGTTTAGATGTTTTTATTTCGCGCCTACGCAAATATTTAAAAGATGATCCTAGTATCAAAATAGAAAACGTACACGGGGTAGGATTTAAACTCATCGTCCATAAATAGTAATAACTACTCTTGTAATTCAATCTAATATCATATGTATATAAAATCTTTTATTGTTGTTCTATTCAGCTTCTTACTGATCCGTGCAGATGCACAAGAACAAAAACTAGACTTGAAGACCATCTACCAATCCGGCTTACTCAGGACCAAGAGAGTGCCCGGATTTAACTTCCTGCAAGACGGGAAGCACTATACAAAGCTAATGGATGGAGCTATAGCCAAATATGATTTTTTGACGGGACAATTTGTTGAGTTCATAGTATCAGCAAAAGAGTTGGAACCCTTAGGTATATCCTTGGACATCGAGGGCTATTCCTTAAATAAGGATGAGTCCAAACTCCTCCTCTATTACGAACGAGAGTCCATATACAGAAGATCCTTTATAGCTCATTACTACATCTATGATTTGGTCAGTAAAAGTTTGCAGCCGGTATTTGATTCGAAAATCATGAGCCCGCATTTTTCTCCTGATGGAAACATGATAGGTTTTGTCTATCAGAACAACTTATATGTCAAGAATTTAGCTACAGGAGAAATAATCCCAATAACGGCAGATGGAAAGGCTAACAAAATAATCAACGGCACATCGGATTGGGTGTACGAAGAAGAATTTGCCATCGTCCGTACTTTTGAATGGTCAGCAGATAGCAAAACCATAGCTTATCTTCGATTTGACGAATCCGAAGTTCCGGAATATACAATGACGAAATATTACGACCGGCTATATCCACAGTACGTGACATTCAAATATCCAAAAGTCGGATCAAAAAACAGTATAATCAGCGTATATACCTATGACATAGATCGGAAAGAAAAAACTGAAATAAAAATACCGGAAGACAAGGACAGCTACATCCCCCGAATCCAATGGACAAACGATCCTAATCTACTCAGTATCACATGGCTCAATCGCATGCAAAATCATCTCAAACTATACATATACGACCGGACAGACGACAAGCTCGATGTGCTACTCGAAGAGACTAATCCATATTATATCGATATACATGACCATTTGTATTTTTTAAAACATCAAAAAGCTTTTGTATGGATGAGTGAAAAGAGTGGGTATAATCACATCTATTTGTATGCGCTGGATGGCAAGCTCATCCGTCAGCTCACTAAGGGCAAATATGATGTCACCGCTGTTTATGGGCTATCTGAAGAGAAGGGATATGTTTATTTTCAATCCGCTGACAAAAGCGCTTTGGAACGAAGTGTGAAAAAAGTTCATATCTCTAAAGGTAAAATAGAATGTCTTCACGATGAGAAGGGATATAACGATGCCACCTACAGTTCTAATTTTGAGTATAGGATTGTGACACACTCTGATGTCAATACAGCAGCCACATATACAATCTATAATGACAAAAATAAAATAATAAGAGTACTGGAAGATAATGCCGAGTATAGTCGCATCCAAAAAAGTTTTGGTGCTGCTCAGATAGAATTTTTTAAAATAAAATCACAAAAACAAGCACTCAATGCGTGGATGATCAAACCATTGGATTTTGATAAGTCTAAGCAATACCCTGTGTTGATGTACGTATATGGTGGTCCGGGG
>JAJRUR010000249.1 GCA_024277695.1 Bacteroidota bacterium
GTGCCAGTAGTTTGGCCAATGACATTTTGATGCAAATCATAAAACAAAAAACAGGCATCTATCAGTCAGCAGATTATTTTTCATTGGATTAATCAACACCAGCCCCTACAAAAAATAAAGCATATGCTAAAATTTAATACAGAATGGACCTACGCACCCGCACCCGAAAGCACAGATCATATCCGTATAGATCCGGAATATCAACTTTTTATCGGAGGTCAATTTGTCCCGCCTAAGAGCAAAATCTATTTTGATACACTCAATCCCGCTACCGGCAAAAAAATCTCCTCCGTCGCCGAAGCCGGCAAAAAGGATGTAGATCTGGCCGTAAAAGCAGCAAGAAAAGCTTATGAAAGCTATTGGAAAAAAATGCCCGGAAAGGAACGAGCAAAATATATTTATCGCATCGCCCGCTTACTGCAAGAGCGTGCTCGCGAATTTGCCGTAATAGAGTCCATGGACGGAGGAAAACCGATCCGCGAATCTCGCGACATCGACATCCCATTGGCTGCAGCCCATTTTTTTTATTATGCCGGATGGGCAGATAAGCTCGACTATGCCTTTCCCAATCAAAAACCCAAAGCCCTCGGTGTAGCCGGTCAGATCACTCCTTGGAATTTTCCACTTTTGATGGCTGCTTGGAAAATAGCCCCAGCACTGGCCTGTGGAAATACCGTAGTCCTAAAACCTGCGGAAACGACTCCTCTTACTGCACTCAAACTCGCCGAACTGATCCGCGATGCCGACTTGCCTCCCGGAGTAGTCAATATCATCACAGGAGCCGGTGCTACCGGTGCAGCACTCGTAGAACATCCCGATGTCGATAAAATTGCCTTTACCGGATCTACCCAAGTAGGCAAGATTATCCAACACGCTATAGCAGGTACCGACAAAAAACTTACTCTCGAGCTCGGAGGCAAAGCTGCCAATATCATCTTTGAAGATGCCACTATAGACCAAGCCGTCGAAGGAATCATCAATGGTATCTACTTTAACCAAGGTCATGTCTGTTGTGCAGGATCTCGCCTTTTCGTCCAAGAATCTGTGAGCAAAACCGTGATCCGCAAGCTCAAAGACCGTATGGAAACCCTTATCGTAGGCGACCCACTGGATAAGAATACGGATATAGGTGCCATCAACTCCAAAGAACAGCTCCAAACGATTCGGAAGTATATCAAAATAGCTAAACGTGAAGGCGCAGAACTCTACCAGAGTAGCTGCTCGCTCCCTCGAGGTGGTGGGTACTGGTGCAGACCGACCCTATTTACTAATGTTTCTCAGTCCAATCGTGTCGTCCAAGAAGAAATTTTCGGTCCGGTGCTGACTATTCAGACATTCAGAACTGTAGAGGAGGTCATTAAAAAAGCCAACAATACACCCTATGGATTATCCGCCGGAGTATGGACGGACAAAGGGGCCAAAATATTCAATTTGACCAAGCAACTCCGTGCAGGAGTCATCTGGGCCAATACTTTTAATAAATTTGATCCTACTTCGCCTTTCGGTGGTTACAAAGAGAGTGGTTTTGGTAGAGAAGGCGGACTACATGGACTAAGTGCTTATTTAAAATAATCTTATCAAAATATTTTCAAAACCATGAAAGGATTAAATACCAAGAACAAAAAACAAAATATGGATGATCAACATTCCTCGGCAAATGGAATTCGGGATGAACAAAATCTATCCGTCCAAAAAACATATAAACTCTACATAGGGGGCAAGTTTCCTCGTACAGAATCCGGAAGATACTACAAATTATTTAATCCCAAAGGGCAGTGGATAGCCAATATCTGTAGAGCCTCACGAAAAGATTTTAGAAATGCTGTGGTTGCTGCCCGAAAAGCGCAAAGCGCTTGGGCAGGCAGGTCAGCCTATAACCGAGGACAAATCCTCTATCGCATAGCCGAAATGTTGCAATGGCGCTCTAACCAATTTGTCCAAGAACTCAAATCTTTGGGATCAAGCACCACGCAAGCCAAGAAAGAAGTAGCCCAAAGTATTGACCGAATCATCCACTATGCCGGATGGGCGGACAAATACCAACAAATCTTTAGTGCAGTCAATCCCGTAGCTAGCTCACATTTTAACTTTTCTGTACCGGAGCCGATGGGGGTGGTCTCTGTCTTTGCCCCTCAAGAGGCAGGACTACTCGGTCTCACTTCCATCATCATGCCGATTATCGTAGGGGCTAATAGTTGTGTCCTTTTGGCATCTGAAGAAAAACCAACTCCGGCCATTAGTTTTGCTGAAGTACTTCATACCTCAGATCTACCCGGAGGTGTCGTCAATATCCTCACCGGAATCAGCGATGAGTTACTCAGCCATTTTGCTACCCACATGGATGTCAATGCAATGGTGTACTGCGGTGAAGATGCCACACAAATCGAAAAGATAAAAAATCTCGCTACCGAAAACCTCAAGCGAGCCATCATCTATTCTGATATCGAATGGCAAAAACCAGAAGGTGAAAGTCCCTATTTTATTAAAGATACTCAAGAGATCAAAACGACTTGGCATCCTGTCGAACAGAGCCATCGCTCAGGTGGTAGTTACTAACTGAAATGTATAAGAATATTCACTGTCCTATTTTTGGGTAAGGTTACCCCTCATTGCTGTGTGTAACAAGTCGATCAAACAAAGTTTTGCTATCGCTAAGTCCGGTATTCCTTATGATCCCAACTACAAAAGCAAGCTGGTAGTGGGGTATATTTATTTTCGGTTTTTAGCTTAGTACTTTGTTGTGGGTAGTTTTTATTCTTCATTTATTTCTTCTAATACAGTTTTCAATAATTCACGATAATTTTCAATTACGTAATAATTGTTTTTTACTTCTCCTATTGAACCACCTGTTTCAAACGAAATTATCTGTCTAAAATGAGGATTGGATTTTTTTGTTAAAAACTGAGAAATATTACTTAAATATCTTCCTGCCTGCCCAATATCAGAGCCTATATTCTTTTCAAACAGTTTCACTTTTAATTCTTCTCTGTCAAATTTTTTATTTTCAGTTAAGATTATTTTTAAAAATTCAATTACTCGTGGTGTTAAATTAGATTGCCTTAAAAGAGATGATTTTAATTCTTTCTTTAAAGTCTCATTATCATAGTTACTCTTTTCTAATGAAAAAGAACCTATTTTTGATTGTCGAACTTCTTTATGTTTTTTTTCTTTTTTCACTAAATAATCTTCTGCTTCTGGCAATGGAATAATTTTATTTGGGACAATAAACAAACTTCCATTTCCATCAGAATATGGTGTAAGTTTTACACAAGAAACATCAATTCCATAATCTCTAAGCCACAAAACAGAAGAAACAACATCAGAGTGAAATTCCTTTGAAACTAAAATTATTCTTTGCTTTTCGTTAAGATTTTCAAAATTTTCCGCATCAATAAATTCCTCAATTTTAGTTTCTGCTTCATCTTCATTAGTTCCTAAATATTCAGCAAATTGTCTAAAAATATCTGTGTTTGAAAAACTTGAACAATATGATGCATATTTTATAGCCTGCCAATCAATATTTTTCCCGGAAGTATCTCTTTTTAGCTCTAAAATCACCAAATTAGATTTCTTATCAATAGCTAATAAATCAAGTCTAATATCAGATGGTAAAAAAACTTCTTTTCCTATAATCAATAAGTTTTCCTCTATGATTTCAGGATTTTTTTCTATCCATTCTTGAATATCGTAGCGTTCCTTCAAGTTTTCGTGTTGAAAAGTTGTTTGATTTAATTTTATCAAATCCTTATTTTCTATATCTACTTTATACATTTTAGCACCTGTTTAATTTTTTGTTCATATTGGCTACAACGGGAGTCAACCACCAAGCCTCTATCTTCCTGCATACCAGGCTCCACAGTATCCCCTGTGTGCACAGACAAAAATAGCA
>JAJRUR010000250.1 GCA_024277695.1 Bacteroidota bacterium
AGTACGCATCGAATCGAGTTGCGTATTTTGTCGGCGGACAAGCTGTTCTTTTTTTGCCACATATTCTGATTGCATTTCTTTGATTCGAGCGATCTCTGCTAGAGTCTGAACTTGAGCATTCTCCTTTTCTTTTGTCAGATCAATGGCTAGGTCGTTCAATGTTTTTTGATATTCTTTGTGCGCGAGTAAGATTTTGGATTGATGGTTATTGCGCAATTGACTAAACTGTTGGGCTTGGGCCATTTTGAACCGGACCAGATCTTCTTTCATCCGAGCGATAGAGTCCAACATCGCCTGCTGATATTTATGTTTTTTCCGGAGTAATGTTCTTCTCTCTGTTTCATCCCGCCCTTTTAACTCCTTCATGGTCTGTGCATAGACTTTGTTTAGGCTATCCAATTGGTATTGGGTAGTCTGACGGATTAGATTTATTTGTTTGGCAGCACGGTTATTTTGTCGGATGATTTCTTCTTGATTTTTATTTTTTTTATCCATCATCTTTGCTTCCAATAGATCGAGTTCTTTTTGGAGGTCGCTATGATATTTGAGTATATATTCTTGCGATTTGGTTTTTATTTTTGCAATTTCCTCAGCGGATTTTAATTTGGCCTGATATGCTTGCCAAGCAAAGGACTCTACTTGCTCGTCTGCAAGTTTTTTTTGTTCGGCTATTCGTTTTTTTGATTTTTTTTGAATGCTCTGTATTTCTTCTAGTGATTTTCTTCTAGCTTCCTGGACTTCTTTTATAAACTCGGTTTTTTGCTTTTCGGCCAAGAGGGCAGCATCTAGGACTTCTTGTTTTAATTTGGCTATTTGTTGTTCTGCGATGTGTTGTTCTTTTTTAATTTTGTCCATTAGCCCTTGTTTGGCGTGGAGATATTTGTCCAGTTCTTCAGCATTTTGTTTTGGGTCGGTTGTTTCAAACTTGGGTACTTCCGGCGGTTTGTACCATTGAGTGGGTGTTTTGCTCGAGATCGGTAGTGTATTTGTTGCAAGCATATTTCGATCAAGTCTATGATCAAAAGCTTTGACGATTGCTGACAAGGCTTGAAATCTACTCGTGGTAAGGGCAAACTTCCGCATCTCCATTCTGTCGGTATCTTTGATATAGAATTTTGATATCTTACTGTTGCTAAGCCATTGTATTCCGGACTCATCTATACTAAAACAATTGGTATAGATAGGTCTATCCGACTTGGTTCTGCGTTCCGGAGTATTGCTAAACAAAAAACTCTTTCGGTTACCTGTGCTATTGACGAATATGAGTTCGTCCGTTTTGTCCGGTAATACACCATCTATAGAAATCAGGCAACCTTCCAATCCCAACTCACTGCTTCGGAGCATAAATTGGTAGGAGTAGTTAGCGCGTACGACCATGGTGATTTTTTTGGTTTCGAGAAGATGTACGCCGGATTGTTTGCTATCTTTGACGAGGAGACCTTTGGTCGAAGCTTGACTGTATAGACTCGAAAAAAATAAGAAGTAGATGACTATGGTATAGAGGTGGCGATACATACCGACTGCTTTAGTGTAACAATATACGATAATTGTAGTTAATTATCCGGTATTTTGAAAAAACTTAGAAAATATTTTGACAGAGTGTAGAGAGATGCTTATCTTACACTCGTGCTTGGCGTAGATGATTTTTTTTGGATTTGAGCAGATAATTGTTTGAACGACAAGGTCAAAAATAGAACGGATAAATACAAAATATTCAAATAACACTAACTATGGCAAAATCGAGAAGAAAAAGAAGAAGGGAACTCCGCGAGCAAAAGAGTCTCCGTAAGTTAATCACGATCACTATCATTATCACTTTTTTGGTACTCATGCTCTTATGGTTGAGCTATCCCGGCAAATAATTTTTTAGATGAAGCTGAATATTGATATAAAAGTTCCCACTTCGCCCGAATGGGTAGAGAGCGTAATGCGTGATTTTGATAGTTTTTTGCAAGACCATGCAGACTGCGAGCGAAAAGCTTCAACGATGGCTATGAGTTTTGTAGCTAAGTATCCCGATCGCATCGAGATCATTCCTGAACTGATCGAAACGGCTATCGAAGAACTGGAGCATTTCCGAGATGTATGGGCTATCATGCGCGCAAGAGGCATTCCTTTAAGGCACAAGATACCCAAAGATATATATGCTCAGCGCTTGATGAGTCTTTGTCATTCGGGGAGGTTGGAGCGTTTCAGAGATCGACTGTTAATCGCTTCTGTGGTAGAGATACGAGGTGGTGAGCGTTTCAAAATCGTAGCCAATCATCTGGAGGATGTAGAGATGAAGAAATTTTACAAACGGTTATGGACATCAGAAGCTAAGCACGGTCATATTTTTGTCAAAATGGCTTTACACTACTTTGACCGAGATGAAGTATATGAGCGATTGGACTGGTGGTTGGATCGAGAAGCAGAGATTATCCAATCCATGCCTATTACAGCGGCACTGCACTAAATGACTAATCCGGAAAGTTTTGAAGTACAAAATTTTTGACATTTTCTCCCATGACTTTGTGGATGTCTGCTTCAGATATGCCCAATTGGAGCATCTCATCTACATATAATTTTAGTCCGGTCACATCCGTATGTGTCCGGACTGCGCCATCAAAGTCTGATCCGAAAGCGACATAGTCAGCTCCTACCAAATCGATCACATGCTTGATAGCTCGTGCTGTCGATGCCGGAGTATCGTCACATGTAGCCCCTTCAAACATCCCTATACCGATCAATCCTCCTCCGGCTGCTATCTGTCGGATGTGCTTATCTGAAAGATTTCTCACTGACTTGCATGTGGCTTGAACACCGGTATGCGAGTTTATAATCGGTTTTTGACTGATGCGCAATATATCGTCAATCATGGCTTCTGATGCATGCGCCACATCCACCAGAATATCCAATTCTTGCATCCGCCGAATAGCTTTTTTGCCGAAAGGTGTCAAACCGCCTTTGGATACTCCGTGGGCACTACCGCCCAACTCTGTATCAAAAAAATGTACCGGTGCCATCATGCGCACACCCGCTTGGTAAAATCGATCAATATTTTCTAAATCTGCCTCAAGGGCTTGCAGCCCTTCTATGCCTAAAAATCCGGCAGTAATATTTGGATTTGCATGGCGTTTGGAAAGATAATTTTTAAAATCTGCTTTTGTCTCAATCACTTCAAATCTGCCTTCAGACTTCCGCGCAAAATCGTGTAAGGCCATACACTGTACCAATGTACGTTGGCTCAAATCAAACCAAGATCGCATAGGTCTGCCTGCCAAAATAAACGGAAGGGTGAGCTGATCGGTCTCTCCGGTATTGCTCGTATAGTTCATCCCTTTAGGTACTTTGGTCACAATAGTAAATGCTTGAAGTCCCATACCACCACGTAGCATTCGAGGTATATCTACAGCCCCATAATTATGTTCTTTGAGTAAGTTTCTATCCCATAACAGTGCATCACAGTGAAGATCCGCAATAAAACGAATGGAATCTAACAATCTCAAGGCTCGATCCGAATGTTGATAAGGGGCTTTGACGCTTACTGTATTGTAACTACGGTCTATCCGTCCAGCTAAAAATATAGTAGATAGGAGATAGAGGATGGCGAGTATAACAAGGATTAATCCTACTATTTTTGCTGTTCTGGTCATCCTGAATTCAAACTCATGTGACCCCGTCAGGACTCGAACCTGAAACCTGCTGATTAGAAGTCAGCTGCTCTATCCAGTTGAGCTACGGGGCCTCATTTGGCAATGGTGCGCAAAGTTAGGAAAGATTTTTAGTTATACAGTAATCTAAAAGCTTAAAAATTATTCAAAGCTCCATACTCCAACTCCAAAAGATCCAAAAGCACATCATCATTCATCGCCCTGTGAGATGCCAGCTCAGATAATACTTGACGACTGCATTGTAGTCGCGTAGTCCGGAAGATATACCCTGTGCACGAAGATAGCGACTATATATGGCATCTCTCCATTTGGGTAGCAGGTCAGGATATTGTAGATTATTTTGTCTGATGGATTCAAAGTCTGTTTGAATAAATGTAGGGAGTCTAGCCTTGATGTGTGTATAGCGCTGTTTGTCCAGTCGATAGATATCATGTAGTAGGTAGCGAAGGATCGTCAAATGCGCAGAATAGCTATACTTTGGATGCTGTGATTCTATACAAGCTAAGAATGCTATAAAATTGGCCTCTCCCTCACCTGTCACACCGAAGGCATGGGCGAGTTCATGTGCAGTCACAAATGCTTGCTGCAGCGGATGTACCCCGGAGTCTATATAGCCCTCACCCAGTAAGGGATTGTACATCCCTGAAGTCGAAAAACTCAAAAACCAACCTCTAGGAAGGGATCGAATACGCGGATTGCCTACCGGCTGATAGCCAAGTACGTAGAGCACTCTCCGTACGGAATTCTTTAGGACATCTTGGTCGCTCTTCTCTATAGACTTCCAAGGTCGCATATCGGAGATTTGGTCGTTGAGCGAATCTAAAAGGACAAGCTCATAGTCAGCATACTGTTCTAAGGTCAATAGTTTTGGAGCTTCTTGGATCATCACCATACGTTCTTGGAGCGGGATGCGACGATAATTCATACCCCATAAGACATAAAACAAAATCACCAAAACAGCTAAAAAACGTATCAGAAGATAAAATATCCTCCATAGAGATCGACTCTTTTTCCAAATGACCATCAAGCGAATCAAAAGTAAGGCCAATACTAAAGAAAACAATGAAAACGGCAAATAGCCCAGTGTATGATCAAAAGTCATTCGCCCGACACGGAATAGCCCTTGGCTATAATAACGTTCGACTATATCCGAAGCTATCCCACGACTGCCAAATACAAATAATGCTGCTACCATCAGGTAGATCAAGCTAATCCTTGCCTCATTTTTTATATCCTTCATCCAAATATTCTTTTTTTGGCTACTGCAAAAAAGACCAATATAACAATGCTTTGCAACTTTATTTTGCCTTAGTGTGTTAGCTTATCGAATGAACATTTTTTTATAACCATATTAAAGAAAAAAACACAATGGCAGTCGAATTTACAGATGCAAATTTCAAAGAAACAGTTCTTGACAATGAAGGTCTTAGCGTTATTGACTTTTGGGCAGAATGGTGTGGTCCCTGTCGTATGATCAGCCCGATCGTTCAAGAACTGGCCGAACACTACGATGGTAAAGTCCAAATTGGCAAACTCAATGTAGATGACAATCCTGAAGTGAGTATGCAGTATGGTATCAGAAGTATCCCTACCATTCTCTTTATAAAAAATGGTGAAGTCGTACATAAGCACGTGGGAGCAACTACCAAACAAGTCTTAGAAGCCAAAATTGAAGAAAATTTATAGACAACGACACTTGTGTCACAGGACAAAAGCTCGACTATGATGATGTCGGGCTTTTTTTTTATTCACTTTAGAGATTATGGCATGAAGGAGCTTAAAGTTGGGATGCAGCTTTGGGACATTCGATCTCTTTTCTATGGATATCTTTGTATCTTTGAATTCTAAATAAACAATAATTTTTTGGAAGCATCATTTTTTGATCAGTACAATTTAAAAAATCTAGCCAATCTCGAACTCTTGGCGCGTCAAGTCGTTGAGGGTTTTATCATTGGTCTGCACCGTAGTCCTTTTCATGGATTTTCTGTAGAGTTTGCAGAGCATCGCATCTACAATCAAGGTGAACCTACCAAAAACATTGACTGGAAAGTTTTTGCACGGACAGACCGTCTTTATTCAAAGAGGTACGAGGAAGAAACCAATCTTCGGTGCCAGCTGGTCATAGACTGTTCGGGATCTATGTATTATCCTGAAGGGCATATTGGCGGCACACAGATGATGAACAAGCTGGGATTTTCGGCTTTGGCAGCAGCCTCATTGATGAATTTGCTCAAAAAACAGCGTGACGCTTTTGGATTGAGCCTTTTTAGTGATCACTTGGAAATACATACCCGAGCCAAAGGAAGTACTTCGCACTACCGTTTGCTCCTTCATCAGCTCGAGCAGCGCATCACCCAACCCAAACTCGGTGAAGATACCAATACTGCAGCTGTACTTCACGAAATCGCCGAGCGCATCCATCGACGGTCATTGGTCATATTGTTTTCTGATATGTTTGAGCAAGCCGATACGGACGAACTCTTTGATGCTCTACTCCATCTCAAGCATTCCAAGCATGAAGTTATTCTCTTTCACGTAGTAGAAAAAAACAAAGAACTGCTCTTTGACTTTGAGAGTCGGCCTTATCTTTTTGAAGATACCGAATCCGGTCAGAAAATTCGTCTTAATCCCAAAGATGTCAAGCAAGCCTATCTCAAGAAAGTCACCGAGCGTACTGAACGCATCAAACTCGAGTGCTTGCATCACCGAATCGACTATTACGAAGCTGATATACGTGCTGGATATACGGACATTCTCAACCGTTTTTTGATCAAACGCTCTCGGATGAATATCTAAAATAGGATCAATATAGTTTAACCGATATACATCTGTAGGATGCGCTTGTTAAAACTCATCGACTTTTTTTTCTTAGCACATCGATAGTGCAGCATATTGACTTGAGCGTCATAAGTAGAGATGAGGATGTCGTTTAGGATATGCAGTTGTTGACTACAGTCTGCCTGTCCTACCAGCTGATAGGATATGATAAGTGACTCGAGATTACCTGACCCTTCTTTCTTAAGTTCAAACTCCTTCATATCAGAAAAAGAGCTTATTTTAAAATGTGCTTTGATGTATTCTACTATTCGATGTTGAGCATTTTGGTCTATCCGGTCGAGCAAAAAAGCTTGGCCTTTCGATCCCAAAGCTTTTTCCATATCGTTGAGAAATATTCGATGTTCTATTTCCAGATGATCTGGGAGTACATGAACTTTGGTGACACTGAGGTAAAAACTATGCGGTAGTGAAGGCGCAAAACTGAGCCAAATGAGCAAACTGAGCCAAGCGGTTTTCTTACTAAAGACCATATTTATCGATCAGATATATCAGTCCGGCAAGTGAGGCGGTTCCCAGTTCGAGTTCACGTGGATGTACCATATCATAGTTATCTATCGTAGAGTGATGTACATCGAAATTGCGCTGCCCATCGGTGATCAGACCAATCGTAGGAGTGCCCATCGTCCTGTGGAGAGGTCCGATGTCTGCTCCTCCGCCACCCTGGGCTATATAGCTGATAGTTCGGGGGCTGAAAAGTGGTAGCCAAGATCTAAGTTTTGCCAGTTGGGCACTATCTACCGTAGCGCCAAACCCTCGAGGCGAGAATCCTCCCATATCGCTTTCGATAGCTACGATGTGATGCTCTTTATTAGCTTGCGCCAATTCGGCATATTTTTTTCCACCTCGGAGTCCATTTTCTTCATTGATAAACATCACAAAACGGATAGTACGCTTTGGTTTGATATTCAATTGTTTGAAGAGGTACAAGACTCCCGCTGCATGCATGCAACCCGCGCCGTCATCATGCGCTCCTTGGGCAATGTCCCAACTGTCCATATGACCACCGACTACAATGATCTCATCGGGATATTCGGTACCTATCAACTCTCCTACTACATTATAAGAATCAGCATCCGGATACCATTTGCTGTTTATTTTCATAAAAAACTCGAGATCAGGATGCATTTTGAGCTGTGCACTGAGTTGATCAGCTGCTGAAACGCTCAATGCCAAAGAAGGAATTTTGGGAATACCTTCTTCGTAGATCATCACGCCGGTATGCGGATGATCATCGTCAGCCGACGATACAGATCTGATAATACAAGCTACTGCTCCAAGAGCAGCCGCCTTGGAAGTGCCACGTACTCTTTGTCCTACGCGCTGCCCATAGCCAGCTCCGGTGGATATATTGGATTGGTCATATTTTCCGTTGATAAAGAGCATCTTGCCTCTGACATCCTCCGGAGTCAACTCATCCATCGACTCCAAGCCGTCTATTTCGATGACCTTGCTCGTAAGTCCTGATTTGGGAGTAGCTATCGAACCTCCATTTGCTACAGCTGACAAGTTTATCGATCGATTATCCAATAAAATCATAG
>JAJRUR010000251.1 GCA_024277695.1 Bacteroidota bacterium
CGGTACCTACAAAAATAAGCGCCATCATGCCCTCAGACCAATATATGGAGGTCGAGTGGACTTATTCGGACAATCCACCTCAAGATTTTGCAGGTTTTGTCGTCAAAAAAGATACACGCTACGATGGTAATTTTGACTTGAGTTCTCCAGTATTGTCCAAAACGGTACGTTCTTATCAAGACCCTACAGTAAACTATTCCGGCAAAAACTACTATCAAGTCTGTGCGTTGGATACAGCCGGCAATATGGCTTGTGCACAGCCCATTTATGGCTTTATCAATGATACGATACCACCTGCAAAACCCATAGGACTTTCGGGAGATATTGACGCATCCGGTATAGTGACACTACATTGGTCCAAAGGTTTGGAAAAAGATCTGTCCGGATACAATATTTATTTTTCCAATCGCAAAGATGGTGTGTATACTATATTGACAAGTGCCCCTGTACGGGATACAAGTTATCGAGATACGATTACATTAGAGACGTTAACGGAGGACATCTATTACTCGATAGTGGCAGTAGATCTGCGATCCAATATGTCCCCTTTTTCTGATAAAGTACGCCTGACCAAACCGGATACGATAGCTCCGGGACCGGCAGTATTTTCAGATTATTTGCTAACAGACAGCTCCATCATCATCCGCTGGAAGCCCTCGAGCAGCCACGATCTGATGACTCAAGAGCTTTGGAGGGGAACCCAAAATGAAAAAATGCAAAAGATCGCTTCATGGAGCCACGAAATAGATCATTATGAAGATACGCACATCAAAAGCGGTACAAAATATGTCTATCAATTATTGTCCATAGATGATAGCAACCATACTACTCCCGCAGCCAAAAAACTAAGCGTAAAAGCACCTGTCATAAGTCATTTGGCCAATTTAAAATTAACGATAACAAAAGATGATGACAAAAAAATATCAGTGTCCTATCACATCACATCAAACCCCGAACAACTGTCTAAAGTGGTCATCTATAAATCTATAGATGGACAAAACTTTCGTACTTGGAAAGTATCCAATCAAGCTTCCATGGAATATATCGACCAACTAGAAAAAGAAAAAAAACCTCCCGTATATAAGGCTCGAGTATGGATGAAAAATGGGAAAAAATCAAAATACATCACGATGATGTAAGCAAATATTATTAAATAATTTTTCTTAATACATAAAAATAAATATTATGAAATTAATCATCTTTTTACTACCAGCATTTTTGGTCTTCGGATGTGTATCTGAAAAAATAGAGCCCATGGGTGACGACAAAAATGAAATGCCTAAAACCATAGAATGGGTCTATGGAAAAAATGAATACAATATGGAGATGGACAGCACCCTGCGAAATTTCCTCATCCACGTACCTCAAAAATATACCGACAACACTCCCGTACCTGTGGTGTTTATGCTCCACGGATCTACAGGCACCGGCACTAAGTTTTATAATATCAGTGGCTGGGTCCAAAAGGCAAATGAAGAAGGTTTTATCGCTGTATTTCCGACAGCATTACAGTATCCCATCGTAGAAAAAAATAATCGATTAGCTACCAAATGGAGCTCCGGTGGTCTCGCATCTCAAATCCCGGAAGGATATCCCATTAAGGATGATATACCTTTCTTTAAAGAATTGATTGCGCTATTGGACAACAGTTTTATGATAGACAAGTCTCGCTTATATATTAGTGGCTTTTCTAATGGCGGTGGATTTGTAAAATCTCGAATTTTAGACGAAATGGATGATGTATTTGCCGCTTGCTCTGGAGGAAATATTGGTTTTTTTGAACAGATGATGCCTGCTCATGGAAGATATATACCCTACTATGCTTTTATCGGCAATAAAGATGAAAATACCGTGGAAGGTTTTGGCTACGAGGGTTCTCTCCCTTTCAATATGGATACTTTGCTTCTCAATGCTTTAGTACAAGAAAAAATTCAAAATTTTACCAACAGTCTGCAATTGGGGCCTGACTTTGTACAGGAACCAAATGCTCCAAGATACAATCTCATCACTTGGTCTGATGACCTCTCCGGCCAAGGTAACGAAGCCAAGCTCATGATCATCAACAATCTAGAACACAAATACCCCAATGGTAATAATAATCAAGCGGGAGTGAGTGCTCCGGATATCCTTTGGGATTGGTTTAATAAATGGTCTCTATAACAAATACTTAAAAATTTTAACTCAAATATTCAGTTATGAAAATATTTACCATATCAACTATTTTATCTCTGTGCTTATATATACATACTGCCTTCGGACAAAATTGCCCTGACAGCAGTATTGTATTTAATAGCCAATTGGATCTGATTAATTATACTGAATTATTTCCCGATTGTGAAGTCATCCATGGAAATGTGATTCTGAATACTATAGGGGACGATCCCATTGCAAATCTATCCCCATTAAATGCTATAATAACCATACATGGCAATTTGATCATTACCAATAATGAAAATATCGAAACACTCACAGGTCTTGAAAACCTCGACTCTATTTATGGAGAATTAAAAGTAACGGACAATTCCGGATTGGATAATTTATCCGGTTTAAACGCATTGCAATATGTCGGCAAACAAATCCATATCGTTAGAAATGATTCCTTAGAAACTCTACAGGGACTTGAGGGACTATCTCATCTCCATGACAAAATCCGAATAATTGCCAATCCCTCTCTTATTTCTTTGCTGGGTTTGGACAGCATCACCCAATCGGATGACATTATCTCTATTCGAATTAATCCTGCCCTCGAGTCACTCCAAGGATTGAACCGGATAGTACGTGTCAGGGGACTGCATTGTGATAGTAATGCTGTACTGACCAATGTCGATGCGCTAAGCAACTTAATAGAAGTAAGCGATACACTTAGATTGAGAGTTTTGCCTGCACTGACTGATCTCACCGGATTGTCCAATTTGACTACCGTTGGAGGCAATTTTAATATAAATGGTCTTCCAAAATTAACTTCTATACAAAGCCTCTCTTCTTTAGTGTCCGTCGGCAGAGGGCTACAAATAAAAAACACCAAACTTTTATTGCTCCGAGGCTTAGAAAATCTAAGAACAGTTGGATGGCAATTGAGAATCTCCAATAATCAAAATCTAAGATTGATAGCTGATGAGACTTCCGGACTGATAGCACTCGAGCAGGTTGGGGATTATATGACAGTGAAAGATAATCCTAAACTCAAAACACTCGGCGATTTGCCATTATTGGATTCTATAGGTAGCGGACTAGTAATAGCCGACAACCGGACATTGGACTCTCTTGGGGCATTTAGTGCGTTGAATACGCTTAGCGGTGTTCTAAGAATATCAGGCAACAATAGACTACAGAGTATTCGGAGTTTTGACAATCTTGATGTAGAGTCTATTACCAGGCTCATTGTAAAAGATAACCCGATCTTGAGTGTTTGTGAAGTACCCTTTTTATGCGCATATCTCAAAAGTGACAATCCGGCTGTAGAGATAGAAAATAATCAGCAAGGATGCACATCTGTTACGGAAGTAGAAGCGGCTTGTCTCATGGTCGCTACAGAAGCACCGATCCATAGCTCAATACTATCCGTGTATCCCGTTCCTGCCCGCGATGTACTTTATATCGAAGCCTCTGTATTTAATAGTCCGTATGCCATATATACGATGAGCGGGACATTAGTTGGGAGTGGAATCTACCTCAATCGACCTATCCATATCCATGATTTGGGAGCTGGAATGTACTATCTTAGGCTAGGACACCAGGCAGTAAGATTTGTGGTCTATTGATATACCAATACACTTAATTTTCTACATAGTGAGAAGAATGAGTACACGCGATGAAAAAAAAGGCACCTTGCACATCTCAGACAGTTACAGATGCTCAAGGGTAAGAACAGATTTCGACTGTTCCTAATATATCAAAAATGCACTTGAAGCCGAAGGAGCCTATGTCTCTAGAATAGACAGTGAGGCGCAGTTTCACTTTATCCATGGATAGAGATGAGCATTGCGCGCCTTTTTGTACTTTTGTCGCAAATCTAAAGCGACTATGTTTACTATTAATATCTATTTGCGACTTATCTTAACCGCCATCTGTCTGATAGGCGGTACCATTTTGGCATTTATTTTTGGCTTTTGGTATGCTTTTCCGGTATTGCTCATCGGACTGATTTTGGGTATTGGATATCTACTCTTCGGTACGGTACAGTCGGCAGCAGAGTTTTTACAAAAACAGGACATTGCCGGTACAGAAAAGCGTTTGGCTTTGACCTTAAGTCCTAAACTCCTGCTCTCCTTTAATCGTTCGTACTACTATATGATCAAAGGAACTATTGCAGCACAAAAAAAAGATTTGGCTACAGCCGAAAAATATTTTGACATGGCACAGTCGGCCGGATTGCCGGGCGAAAACGAAAACGCGATGATCTTGGTACAGCAAGCCAGTATAGCTGCCTCCAAACAAAACTGGAAAAAAGCCAAAACTATCATGCGGCAAATCAAAAAAATGAAAATCACTGAACCCGCTATCAAAGAGCAAATCAAAGAATTGGAAAGGGCTCTCCAGCAAAGTGGGCGCGTCAAAGCTATGCAGAGACAAGGAGCTTTTGGCCAACATATGAACAAAAAAATGAAACGAAGGAAAATGTGATATAAAATATTGCCAGCTACAACCGAGCCACTGACTCCGCAATTTTCATTTGTTCTGACTCCAACGGACCGGACAAAAAATCCAGACAATCCCACAAGTCCGATCCAAAAGCTTAGAGATAAGCACCGACACGATACCTTTAAGGCAAAATTAATTCATACCTTTGCCCTATAATTCTCTACAAGGATGTTGGACAAAATAAAAAACATAAAAAATCAGATGGAGGCTTTTCCCATCAGGGATATCGAGAGTTTGGAGCAATTCCGCATCGCTTATCTCGGCTCAAAGAATATCATCAAGCCCCTATTCAAAGAGATGAAGCAAGTGCCTGCTGAAGAGCGCAAAGCATTTGGACAGCGCATCAATGAACTCAAACAACGGGCAACAGCTCTGTATGAAGCCAAGAGAGCTACCATCCATCAAGCAAAATCAAAAGACCAAGCCCAAAGTATAGATCTGAGTGCCCCCGGTTATCCTCACAGAATTGGGAGTCGCCACCCTATCCGTATTGTGATGGAAAAGTTGGTCAGGATTTTTGAGCACATAGGATTTGTAGTAGCAGAAGAGCGAGAGATTGAGGATGATTGGCACAATTTTACTGCTATGCATACTCCCGATGACCATCCGGCACGTGACATGCAAGATACATTTTATCTCCAAGACGCTAAGGATATGCTGCTTCGTACGCATACGAGTAGTGTACAGTCGCGCGTGATGGAAACACAAAAACCACCTATCCGAATCATCGCACCCGGCAGAGTTTATCGCAACGAGACTATCTCTGCGCGGTCGCACTGTCAGTTTCATCAGATCGAGGGCTTGTATATAGACAAAAATGTATCATTTGCTGACATGAAGCAGACACTGTTTTATTATGCGCGTGCTATGTACGGAGCCGACGTTAAGCTCCGTCTGCGTCCGAGTTATTTTCCGTTTACCGAGCCCAGTGCCGAATTGGATGTCTATTGGGGTCTAGAAAGCGAGGATGACTACCGGATCACAAAAGGAACTGGCTGGTTAGAAGTATTGGGATGCGGGATGGTAGATCCTCAAGTACTTACCAACTGTGGTATAGACCCTGAGATATATTCCGGCTTTGCTTTTGGGATGGGGATCGAACGTCAAGCGATGCTCCAATACAAGATCAACGACATAAGGATGTTTTTTGAAAATGATGTCCGATTTTTACAACAGTTTGCTGCAGAATAACCATAGATAATGAAAGCAAGTCTTCCTCAAGGAGTACGCGATTTTTTACCCGCACAAGTACACAGACGACAATATATGTTTGATGTAATCAAGTCCGTATTTACTCGATTTGGATACGAACCCATAGAAACACCCGTCATCGAAAACCTCTCTACCCTTACGGGAAAATACGGAGAAGAAGGAGATCGACTATTATTCAAAATTCTTAACAATGGAGACTTTCTAGCCAAAGTAGATCAAAGCATTCTTACAAAAAAGAACTCAAAATCTTTGTTGCCAAAAATCAGTAAACGCGGCATGCGCTATGATCTCACCGTACCCTTTGCACGCTTCGTATCTATGCACCTCCACGAGCTGCCCATTCCTTTCAAGCGCTATCAGATACAACCGGTATGGAGGGCAGACAGACCTCAGAAAGGACGCTTTCGCGAATTTTATCAGTGCGATGTCGATGTAGTCGGGTCAGATGCACTCGTCTATGAAGCGGAACTATTGCAGATATATGACCAAGTATTTGACCAATTAGGTCTTCAAGTCAAAATCCAAGTCAATCATCGCCAAATACTCCAAGGGCTCATACAAAAACTTGACTTAGCTCAGGATAATAAGCTGATCACCACGATGGACAAACTGGATAAAATCGGACTGGAAGGAGTACTCCTCGAGCTTACAAAACAGGAGTATGGACAGCAACAAATCGACCTTATACGTGCTTATCTACGCAGCAGTACACTGAGTGAAGTCCGTGAGTTGCTACCCGAAACATCAGCGATCCAGGGTATAGAAGAGCTAGAAGAAATATTCGGGTATCTTGAAAACTATACGAAGCAAAATCAAATACTATTTACTCCCGGTCTGGCTCGGGGATTGGACTATTATACCGGTTTTATAGTAGAGATCAACGATCCCAAAGCAGAAATGAGTTCCTTAGGCGGAGGTGGGCGATATGCCAATCTAACCGAAGTCTTTGGTGTAAAAAACATGTCCGGTGTAGGTGTATCCTTCGGAGCAGAACGTATCTACCAATTGATGGATGAGCGAGCACTCTTTCCGCAAAATCTGAGCAATACTATCCGGTGTATCATTCTATATGATATCCCCCAAGCCCAATCCACAGTATTTGACCTACTAAGCACGCTCAGAACAGCAGGTATCCCCTCAGTGATGTATCCGGAAGCTGCAAAATTTAAAAAACAGTTTAAGTATGCCGAACGTATCCAAGTCCCTTATGCCATCGTGATCGGACAGTCCGAGCTGGACTCCGGCCTATATACTTTGAAGGACTTAAACGGCGGTACACAACAGTCTCTAGAAGCACTATCCATCATAGATACGCTAAAAAACGAGATTATTCGTTAAGATACAGTATATTTGCAGCCTGAAGAGTAAATAATCCTAAACCGTCCCCTCCATCGCAGTGCATTTGCCCAAAATACATATCATCTTACTTGCATCCTTGCTATCCTATAGCTCTCTCTATGCTTGGGACTTTGATGTAGCCGTCAAAAACCGCGTAGAATCAATGTCGCTTAGTGTCACACCAAAAATGGACAAAGTGGTCAGGAGCAAACTCCACCAATATCTCTACCTCAACGAAATACATACTCATGCGATACTCCGTCGTATGATGATCTACTACCCGATGATCGAGCGCAAACTCAGAGAAAACGGCTTACCCCAAGATCTAAAATATATGGTTTTGGTAGAGTCGGAAATCGACCCCTTGGCCGAATCCGGTGACGGTGCCTTGGGCTTGTGGCAGTTTATGCCCAAAACAGCTCAATCTCTCGGACTGCGTATCACTACAGACATCGACGAACGACGAGACCCCGAACTATCTACTGATGCCGCCATTCGTTATCTCAAGATGTTGTATCGCCGATTTAATAATTGGGAACTCGTCATGGCAGCATATAACGGAGGAGCTACACGTGTACGGCGAGCACAAAAAAAAGCAGGCTTTTCAAAAGATTTTTGGAAAGTAAAAAAATACCTCCCAAAAGAGAGTGCTGAATTTATTTCTCGTTTTACTGCAGCAGCATATTTGGGAACATTTTATAAATACCACTTCTTCCAACCACCATCCATTAATTTAGACTTACAACTCACTTCACAAATAACAATAAAAAAACATACAAGATTTTCTGAAATTTCTAAAAAAACAGGTATTCCGGTATATATCTTAATGGAATTAAACCCGATGTACAAAAAATCCTACATCCCCAAGTCCGCGCGAGGTCATAAATTGATAGTCCCCAAGCGCGTCCTACATTTATTAAATCCGGAGATCAAAACGGCTTATAATTCAGAACATTTAAAAAATTATGACCCCAATCAATACTACACCATCAAGCTATACCAAGTAGCCAAACACGAAACTATCTACACGCTAGCCAAAAAATTAGATGCAGATGCTTTTCTGATCAAGTACTGGAATCATATGGACAAACTCGTCACTATGGCAGACAGGGAGATGGTCAGTTATGCAATCAAATAACTTCCTCAAGTTTCGGTAGTTTCTAAAATAGAAAAAAAGGGAATTATGCAAGGTATATTTAACTGAATTTCAGTTCATAGTAGGTATGCACTAAAAAACATCACTCCATGCAATATACAAATAACTTCAAAATCACTACCGGCTACTTTGTATCATTTTGACAAACTCAACAAGTTTTTAAGGAGTTTTTCTGTCAGATATTTGATTGCGTTTCGTATTGTTTCTGAAATATATTTGCGTGTATATAATGAACATATTTTACAGGTCGCCCCGCTGGGGCTTTTGTTTCTTTATCCAATTTATTCTACAATCAGGTCGCCCCGCTGGGGCTTTTGTTTTGTCATCTAATCCATAACCCTTTTTTTATGAAAGTGGACTTATCTAAGCTCAACCCATTGATTTTAACACCCGAAACTTGAGTAATAATATTTAATTGCGCTTCGTATTACTCCTGAAATATATATTTGCGTGTATGCAATGAACATATTTTACAGGTCGCCCCGCCGGGGCTATAAGCAGGTCGTTCCGCAGGGGTTAC
>JAJRUR010000252.1 GCA_024277695.1 Bacteroidota bacterium
ATCGGCTCGAGACCATTGGCTAGAGCCAGTTGGAGAGAAGGAATTTCTAATTGGGCTTGATCTTGTGGTATCATCACTCGAACCCGTAACCCATGCCGGCATAGGTAGGATAGTGCAAAGAGATGGTTGGAGTAGGCGCCGGCAAAACTTATTATCGACTGCTTACCCGTCTTTACCATCTGCTCCAAAGGGGCTAAAAGTTTGCGTAACTTATTACCGGAGACCACAGGATGATTGAGATCGTCACGTTTGATCCAGACAGAGATGGCTCTTTTTTGTGCTACAGACAGCTCAATGCGCTGTAAGGGAGTAGGAAGATTACTGCTTAAGCTGAACATTAGTTTTATATTTTATTTTGACAAAAACTCCTACGAATTAAAAAAATATCCATATATTGCTCTCGGGCAATAATATCACCATGGATATCAGATCATATTTTTCGACAATATTATGCAGTTTTTGCATGATTATTCTATTTAGTTTACATCTAAATGCACAAGGAGACCACACAGAAATAGAAGCTCCTCTGGCACCGACAGTTTTTGTCTTGGGCCAATATCAAGAATCCTATGAGGCGCTTAGCGCAAAATTTGAGTCCAGTCTCTTAACAGCTTGTAATAATGATCTACAAGAAGCCTACAAAAAATGGATGCATATGATGTCTGCCATGGAAGCATATTCCAACCAAATAGACTATGACATCCGAGGTCTCAAAATATGGCTCCAAGTCTATTGGAACCCGGACGGCAGTCTTGCCCATGTCGCCTATCACCTCAAGCCCAATTCGCGCAATTTTGATTATGCTGAGCTCAATGCCTTTTTTAAGAGTTTTAGCAATCACTATGAGCTACCCCTCAAGTCGCCCGTGCCTTACGCCCATTATGGCAGTGCATCTTTTCCACTGTACATCGGGAGCCGGCGCTTACACAAAGACTAAACTCAAAAAAAGTATCTTTTGAGGGTACTGTGCTCGTCACTACTCTGATGTTATAGGACAAAAAAATACAATGGAGCCATTTTCATATAGGTATAATCTATAATATATGTACCTTTGAATCGGTTTTAAATCAATTTATTGACCTTTTATTATGATGACAAACTATACAGAAGCAGATATAAAATCCTTAGACTGGAAAGAACATATCCGTATGAGGCCGGGTATGTACATCGGCAAACTCGGCAATGGCAATCACTCGGATGACGGTATCTATGTCTTGCTCAAAGAAATCATTGACAACTGCATTGACGAGTATGTCATGGGTTTTGGAAAAGCCATAGAAATTCAGATCCAAGATGGTGTAGTGAGTGTACGTGATTATGGAAGGGGTATCCCCTTAGGCAAAGTAGTGGACTGTGTATCCAAAATCAATACAGGGGGGAAGTACGACTCACGCGCATTTAAAAAGTCCGTAGGGCTCAACGGTGTAGGAACCAAAGCAGTCAATGCCCTGTCAGAGTACTTTGAAGTCCAAGCCTTTAGAGAGGGCAAGTCCAAAAAAGCCGAATTCAGTCTTGGAGACAAAACCGCCGAGTCAAAACAAGTCAAAACAGAACAGCCCAATGGGACCTTGATACGATTCAGACCGGATGAGACCATCTTCAGAAACTTCGCTTTCAGAGATGAATTTATAGAAAACCAACTGTGGAACTATGCTTATCTCAATTCCGGACTACGACTCAAGTACAATGGAAAAACTTTCTATTCTAAAAACGGATTGCTGGACTTACTAGAACGCAAGACCCAAACCGAACAACTCAGATACCCCATCATCCACTTAAAGGGCGATGATATCGAAATTGCTCTCACACATGGCACACACTATGGAGAACAATACTACTCCTTTGTCAATGGCCAATATACTACCCAGGGTGGTACCCACTTAGCCGCCTACAAAGAAGCCATTGTCAAGGGTATCCGTTCATTTTATAAAAAAAACTATGACCCTAGAGATATACGCTCTTCGATCATCGCCGCTATCAGCGTCCGAGTCGAAGAGCCGGTTTTTGAGTCGCAAACCAAAACCAAACTAGGATCCATACATGTAGCACCTAATGGAGCTACTATGCGCAGTTTTGTTCAAGATTTTGTCGCCGTAGAACTCGAAAATTTCTTGCACCGCAACAGCCAAATAGCCGAAGAACTCCACAAGCGCATTCGACAGTCTGAGCGTGAGCGCAAAGAAATAGCCGGCATCAAAAAACTGGCCAACCAACGCGCAAAAAAAGCCAATATACACAACAAAAAACTCAGAGACTGTCGCATTCATTATAACGATAAACGCGGAAAACCGGAGATAAAAGAGGCTACAATGATTTTTCTTACCGAAGGCGACTCTGCCAGCGGCTCACTGACCAAAGTAAGAGATGTCCAAACCCAAGCGGTTTTTAGCCTGCGAGGAAAACCCCTCAATTGCTTTGGAAAAACCAAAAAAGTCGTCTATCAAAACGAAGAGCTCAACTTGCTACAACATGCACTTAATATCGAAGATGGTATGGAAGGCCTTCGCTACAATAAAGTCATCATAGCCACAGATGCTGATATAGACGGGATGCACATCCGACTCCTTTTACTTACTTTTTTCTTAAGATTTTTTCCTGATCTCGTACAGCAAGGACATTTATACATACTCCAAACTCCCCTATTTAGAGTGCGGGACAAAAAAGAATCCATCTACTGCTTTAGCGAAACCGAAAAACAAGATGCGATAAAAAAACTGCGAGGTACAGCCGAAATCACACGCTTCAAAGGACTCGGTGAAATATCACCGGACGAGTTTGATGATTTTATCGGTAAGGATATTCGATTGGATCAGGTCCTCATCCACGAAGACAGCAGCATAGACGATGTTTTGGAATATTATATGGGCAAAAATACACCCGAACGCCAACAATTTATCATCAATAATCTTCAAGTAGAAATAGACGAAGTCGAAGCATAGTAAAAAAAGTTATGTTTGACGAATCAAAATTTATAGAAGAACTCTATCATGACTACGACAATCGTCATGCATTACCATCACCCCGTATGGTTTGTGACTGGCTAAGCCAAATCAAAGAATTGCTCTTCCCTCCCTTCAACAACAATCACCAACTCGCTC
>JAJRUR010000253.1 GCA_024277695.1 Bacteroidota bacterium
AGCCACCTAAATTTTATAAAATATTTGCTTCAAATTATTAGATTATAGAATAAAAACGGCTTAAATCTCATTTTTTTGCTTCGTTTTTCGAGTTTTTGGGTCGTTTTTCGGGTTTTATGGGACTTATGCAACGATTACCTTTGTTACCTGCTGGCTTTTCTTTTCTTCAATTAAATTATTATCTGTTTGTAATCGCTTGTTTTTTATTAAAATTCTAAAATAAGGACATTTTCCATTTATTGATAAATCTTTATTATCATCCCCTTTTCTGAATTTAATAATTTCAAATTGGTCTGGATTAAACTTGTGTAAAAAAGTTATAGGAACTCCCATAACTCCTTCATAATCCATTGGTATATCTTTTGTTTTATTAACATTGATACCATCAAAGTTGTCATATTTTGGATATTCAATTTCATTTCCATAATACTTCTTTGTAAGCGGAATATCTTCGTGTCGTTTAAAAGTGTCTAAGTTAGTTAACCACAACGCATTGTTTGGTGAGACTATTCTATTTCCGAAACTATCAATTCGAGCCTCAGTTCCATAAAGTTCATAGTGTTCAGGAACAATAAAACCTGAAATACCTCTACCGAGATTTACACCTAACCACGCTTTATTTTCTTTTATTAATTTGAAAATTTCTTTATAGGTAATTGCATTAATATTACCAATTATTAAAAATTTTTTATCGTACTTAACTAATTGAGCTACATATTCTCTAAATAATGAAAATGGTGGGTTAGTGACAACAATATCAGCTTGTTTCAATAATTCTATACTTTCAGTACTTCTAAAATCTCCATCACCTTTAAAATGAATAATATCAGTTAAATTTGGTTTTATTTTTTCGCCTTCTGCATCTGTGTATTCATAAAAAAAACCATTTTCAAATTCACTATTATTGAATAAATCTCTTTTTTGCTCTCTATAACAAGAAGCTATTACTTTTTTTAAGCCTAATTCTTTGAAATTCGAGGTAAAATAGATAAAAAAATTGCTAATACGAGGGTCATCACAATTGCAATAAACTACTTTATTATTAAAGTGACTTTTGTAATGTTGTAATTCACTTTCTATATCTGAAAGTTGTGTATAAAACTCATCACTTTTTGATTTTTTAGCTTTTTGAAGTAATTTATTTGTCGCGTTTCTTGCCATTGCTAATCTCTATTTTTTAGTTATCTGATTAAATATATCACTTCCTAAAATCCTAAGAGAAGTTTTAGATATTTCAAGCATAATATCAAGCATATTTTTAGCGTCCCATTTTCCTCCATCTCCTTGTGTGTAAATTGATGTTGCTTGAAGCATAATTGTTTTATCTTTGTGTTTCACAAACTTATTTTTACACAAATTTGTATTAATTGGCATTCCATAGTTCGCAGAAGTCAACCTGTCTAATCTGTTTAACATCCCAGAATTATATTCAAGTGTTACAACTCTGCCATCAGGTCTTTTGATTGAAATAGTTTTTGTCAGAAAGTTTGAGCCTTCCAAAAATAAGACGTATGGAAAATGAGATTCAGATAGCATAAAATTAGCTATTTCGGATATATTTTTATGCGACCGTTCTATCGCATTTCCAGCAGCCATTAAGTCTTGATTATTAGCTTTTCCTACCAATTTTCCTTTTAGGATATTTTCAATATCTTTCCCTTGATGTTTAGCTTCTGATACTAATACTATTCTCCAATTGCCATTGTCGTCTTTTACTTCAATTATCCCACCATCTGGTTTTATGCTTGAATTTGAAACAAAAAGAGTTTGTCCTAAATCTTTATCAACTTTTTGTAGTGCTTTGTTTATTTCTTCTTTTTTTATGGTAGTTCTGTAACGAAAAGACAATTGAGGGTATTCTTTTTCAAGTTGTTTAATTACAAGATGTGAAATTTTTCCAACTGTTATATCGTGTGATTTTGCTTCATTGCCAAAAATACCAACAACACCCTGAGATTTTTTGTGTTGTTTTGTTAATCTTTTTGATTGGTTCTTTTTTGCCATATTTTTTATTATTCCTCTTTTATTTAATTGTACAAAGCTACGATATTTTCAATAATTGTTTCGTCTGTCCAGCTTGCCCATAACAACCGTATACCCACAATTGCACATATATCCCTTACATCTGCAAGTTAACACCTCGCATCCAACTATCCAAAAAGCACTAACTACATTTTTATTGCAGATTTGGACAGTTTTCGTATATATTTCGGTGGTTATGGGAGAAGAAATGACCTAAGATATTCTGCACATAAGCCAGCGCTCAAAGCTCCTAACACCCTGATATACAGCAGCTCTATGAATATACTATATATGGCATAGTCATGTAGCATCGAGATTATGCCCGTCCCGATGCATTCATTGTGATGCGTATTGTTTCAAGCGTATGTGGAGGATTCTATATCTGGACTTAGTCGATATTAACGGTTAATATACGGTTAGCTTTTGAGCTGAAGAACCCCGCTCGGTATAGTATGCTTTTGAGATAAGGAACATTACCAACTTGCAAAAAAAAGTCACCACCCAAGCCGGACAAGCAACTAAGATCGAATCGCAAGCTTAGGAGCTGCAGATAAAATTTCAGGACTAGCTTGGTCGGCAAATTTTTCAAAGTTATCGACAAATTTGATGGCGAGCTGATTGGCTTTTTCTACATAAGCAGATGCATCTTGCCAAGTCTTCATCGGATGAAGTATTTCATCAGGAACTCCTGGGCAGCTCACCGGCATACTCAGACCGAATACATCATGTATCCTATAGTCCACTTCATCTAGTTCGCCAAGAAGTGCTGCAGAAATCATCGCTCGAGTATATCTGAGTTGGATTCTGCTGCCTACACCATATTCTCCTCCTGACCATCCGGTGTTGATCAGCCAGATATTGACCTTATGATGATCCATTTTGTCACCTAGCATTTCAGCATATTTTGTAGGGTGCAGCGGTAAAAAAGGCGCACCAAAACAAGCAGAAAAGGTAGCTTCCGGCTCATCCACACCCTCTTCTGTTCCGGCTACTTTGGCAGTATAGCCGGATATAAACTGATACATAGCTTGTGCACGAGTAAGTTTAGAGATGGGAGGTAAGACACCAAATGCATCCGCTGTAAGAAAAAAGATATTTTTGGGAACATCTCCCATCGAATCCAATTTCCTATTGATGATATGATCGATAGGATAAGATACACGTGTATTTTGTGTTATGGAAGTATCCTCGTAGTTGGGATCGTCTGTCCCGGGATGATAGATCACGTTTTCGAGGATAGCACCGGGTTTTATTGCTGCAAAAATCTCCGGCTCTTTATCTGCTGTCAGATCGATTACTTTTGCATAACAGCCCCCTTCAAAATTAAATACACTGGTCGCTGACCATCCATGCTCATCATCTCCGATCAGCTTCCGGTTGGGATCAGCGGATAGTGTTGTCTTCCCTGTACCGGATAAACCAAAAAATACTGCAGTATCTCCCTGTGCACCTACGTTGGCAGAACAGTGCATAGATAAGACTCCTCTAGTATGGGGTAGCAAAAAATTGAGTACTGAAAAAATCCCCTTCTTGATCTCACCTGTATATCCGGTACCACCGATGATGATGCACTTACGCGAAAAATTGATGATCGCAAAATTCGTATTCCGTATACCATCTACAGCCGGATCTCCATGAAAACCGGGAGCACAGATGATATGCCATTCGGGCTCAAAATGCTTCAGTTCATCTTCGGATGGTCGTAAAAACATATTGTAGGCAAAGTGACTGCTCCAAGGATATTCGGCAACCAATCTCAACCGAAGCCGATAGTTAGGGTCAGCACAGGCATAAGCATCTCGAATATATACATCCTTGTGCTCCAAATACTTACACATTTTGTCATACAATTGATCAAAATATGAGGCTTCGATCGGGGTATTGATAGAATTCCAGTCAACTGCATCTCTGGTGATATCATCCAGCACAATAAAACGATCTTTTGGTGCCCTTCCGGTAAATTTTCCTGTCAAGATATTAACAGCACCGTTAGAAGCTATAGTCCCCATGCCTTTATCGACTGTATGCCGCACACAGTCTTCGGGCGAAAGATTCCAATATTGATTCTTGAGATTGCTGAGTTTTAAGTAATCTAAGGTAGTTTGGGGGTTTTTGATACCAATAGTACTCATAGAAATTGAGTTTTTTTCTAATAAAAAAGAACAATGACAATAGAAGCCCTTACGGATTATAGAGCACAAAGGTAAGATGATTCGGTAATATCCAAAATATTAACTGAACTTTTGATGAGTTGGTTCGGTCTATCCTATGAGCGACGAATGTGCAGCCTGCTATTTGTACGAGACTTGAGGCACATAAAACATTTTTTTAGAGGCTGATTTGTACATTATTGAAAGCTTGGTAGTACCTTGCATATTTATGCAGAAAGAAGAATATTATATTAGCTCCTCATCAGGTAGTAAACTGCGCATCGTGGAGTGGCATCCTGAAGTGGAGGTGCGTGCCCTATTGGTGATGGTACACGGATATTCGGGACATATAGATCGTTATGACCATTTGGCATTGACAGTCAGCCGAATAGGCATAAGGAGTATTGGTTTAGACCTTACCGGACATGGCAAATCTGATGGTAAGCGTGCTTATGTCGAGCGCTTTGATGATTATGTACAAGATTATAAGGCCTGCTATGCGTTGGCTATCGAAAAATATCCCGATCTTCCGGTCTTCTTATTTGGACACAGTATGGGTGCTGTAACGACCACTGCATTTATCATTAAACACCAAGCCAAAGTACAAGGCGTCATCTTGAGTGGTATAGCTCTTTTTGTGACCGATTCTATACCAAAAATCTTGGTCAAAATGTCCGGCTTTGTATCGAAGTGGTGGCCAAGCTTACCCACAACAAAACTCCAATCCAAACTCACTTCCAACAAGGCAGAAAGTGTAGCCAGATACGACTCGGACCCACTTATTTATCATGGCGGAATCCGTGCCAGAACAGGGCACGAACTCTTGATGGCCGGCGAATGGATCAAAGCACATATCCAAGAGTTTACCGCTCCGGTACTGCTCCTCCATGGAGCTGATGACGGGCTCGCCCATGTAAAAGGAAGCATATTTTTCAATGAACAGGCCGGATCAGATGACAAAACACTGCATATCTCAGAAAATGGCTATCACGAAGTCCTCCACGAAGAAGAAACTCCTCAAATATTGGAGCTTATCATCAACTGGTTACAAGATCGAATTTAGAAAAATTACGTCATAATATTATTCATTTAATTGTTTTTCAGCCAAATATGTATTATATTTAAATATAATTTGTATTTTGCAGCTCGATAATAAAAGCATTGCCTTTGCTAATCGTCAAGTTTTTGTATTTTAGCAGATAGTGCATTGTTGGGTTATGTATTGAATTGTTTTTCTGAACACAATCACTTGAAAAATGAACTTTAAATCCAATATATTCTATTCTAGTCGTTTGGATAAACTGGTAGGAATACTCGTTTTGTTCATAGCGAGTTGTGCTTTTTGGGCTCCGAGTTCAACTTTGATCGATGCCCTACCAAAGCACTCCGAAAGCACCCATCCACAAACATTTTATGGTGGATTTGATCCGGATGAAGAAGAAAAAATCAAAGAGCGGCATTGGGCAGACTCGGTATATGCTACGCTGAGTTTGGATGAGCGTATCGGACAATTGTTTATGATTCGGGCGCACTCCAATCTTGGCCAAAAGCATATTGAGGAAGTAAAAAGACAAATAAAAACTTACCATGTAGGGGGATTGTGTTTTTTTCAAGGTACTGCCATCAAGCAAGCCGAGCTCACCAAACTGTATCAGAAGCTATCCGAACCGCTACCTCTTATGATTGCTATGGATGCGGAATGGGGTTTGGCGATGCGGCACAAAGAAGCCTTACGATTTCCGATGCAGATGACTTTGGGTGCCATTCAGGACAATAGTCTGATCTATAAAATGGGCGCTGAGATCGCCCGCCAACTCCATCTCATCGGTACACATATCAATTTTGCGCCGGTTATAGACATCAATAATAATCCCAACAACCCCGTCATCAACAATCGTTCTTTTGGAGAGGATCGCAACCGTGTAGCCGTCAAAGGTTATATGTATATGCTTGGGCTTCAGGATCATGGAGTTATGGCTTGTGCCAAACATTTTCCAGGACATGGTGACACCGATATGGACTCCCATCTGGATCTGCCATCTTTAGCTTTTGACGAAAACCGGCTGGATAGCCTAGAATTATTTCCTTTTAGAGTGTTGGCACAGCAAGGTGTAGGAGCTATGATGATCGCCCATCTTCAGATACCCGTTTGGGAAAAGGATGGAATTACCCCAAGCACACTTTCGCATAAAGTCATTACCGAAAAACTCATCGATGAAATGGCATATTCAGGATTGATTTTTACAGATGCACTAGAGATGAAAGGAGTACTCAAACATTTTCCTCCCGGCGAGATTGAAGTCAGAGCACTCCAAGCGGGGAATGATGTACTCGTATTGCCTTCGGATATAGACAAAGCCTTCAAAGAGATCAAAAAAGCAGTCCAAACGGGCAGGATTACTGAAAAGATGATAGAGA
>JAJRUR010000254.1 GCA_024277695.1 Bacteroidota bacterium
AGGGAGTTATATATCCTATAATTAACTGACATTCTATATATTAAAAATAGGTGTAAATAACAAAAATAATTACCGGTGCTAGACGCGAACGGTATTACAAAAATGGATTATAATTTTTGATCGTGTTTTGTTATTATTCCTGTTTGTTTTGCCATATTTTACAGATCGCCCCGCCGGAGCTTGTTATGCATCTAACTCCGGAATCCATTGCTGAAACTTGTGGAGTAAGCGTTGTTTTTTTGGTTTTGACAAAAATGTCCACCGGATCATCTGTACGCATTCGATTGCATAGCTCATCCACTTAATCCCCATAATAATCAAAATGGGTATAAAAATCAAAGCCACTAAACCGAGCCAGCCAAAAGCAAATAGAGCTACAATTGTCCAGATCACCGTTAATAATAAACTGGCAAAGTAAGACGCCGACATCAGAACACCACTTTTGAACTGTAGGGACTGTACCTTGTATTTTTTGATATAATTACCAATCATGCCTGCCGGCAAGAATAGAACAAGCCCAATCAAGGACGGAATCAAAAAAACTATCAGGATACTTAACTTCAGCAATGAAAACCTTCGATGTGCCAACAAAGTACAGTTGTCACAAGTCTTTTCTTGCAAAACAATCTCCTTTCTATTAATGCGACGGACTAGTTTTTTTTCTGCTTGATAGATATCCGTATCTCTTTTTAGGACTGTTGGTGATGCATCCATCGAACGTCGCTGCACATCTGCCAAATACTCTTCCATAATGACTTGATCCGGTTCATCCAAATCAATCGCCAAAGTTTTTAATTCGGATTCGATACGTTTAGTGATCTTCAATACGGCACGACGAGGGTTGGACTCTGTACGCACATAATCATAGACCTCTATGGGATCACCAATATTGATGAGAACGACTCCATCCCAAGATGTAGGCTTGGAATAGGTAAATCCAACGGGTATAATCAGCGGTCGTGCTTCCGGATACTTGTCCATCAAACCCAAAGCGATACGCGCAGTACCTTTCTGTATCTGATACACTTTCTTTCCAAGGCGCGTCCTGCCCTCCGAAAAAATCAACAGCGTCTTGTTACCTGCCAGGATATCATAGCAACGGTCAAAACTATTGATATTCTTTTTTATCCCCGCGTAGCCATCCTCAAATCGATATATAGGAATCTGATGCGTTTGATCAAAGAACCATTGAAGACTCGGCTTAAAGACATCTGCCCGAGTAATAAAATATAGTGGAGTCTTGAGAAAACAAGCCAACAATAGAGGCTCTGTAAATGCATTTGGATGATTAGATGCCAAAATCACAGGGCGATTTTGTGGTATATCTTGTTTTTTATTGAGATATATCTTTCTATAATGCGCTAGTAGAGCTAACTTTGTGAGTGCTTTGAGTATCCTATATAGCATAGATCAGCTTGATGGTGGGCTCAAATTTAACATGCAAATACTTGTGAACAAACTATTGAGTAAAAAGCATCTCATCATAATCGCCGGACCTACAGCCGTAGGCAAAACCAATTTGGCTATTCGACTCGCTACAAACTATCCTACGGACATCCTCTCCGCCGATAGTCGACAACTCTATCGCGAACTCCATATTGGTGTAGCAAAACCAAATCCGGAGCAATTAATGAAGGTAAAGCACCACTTTATCGATCACATATCCATTAGCGAAAGCTATTCTGTAGGCCGGTTTGAGTCCGAAGCACTCGATATCCTGAATAGACTTTTTAGTGCGCGGAATTTGGCTGTTTGTTGTGGGGGTACCGGACTGTATATTGATGCACTACGCTATGGCATCGATCGTTTTCCGCCTGTTGATCCACTAATCCGCAAGGATCTCGAAAAAATATATCTCCAGCTAGGTATCAGTCCATTACAAAAAGAACTCCAATCCTTAGACCCCGTATATTACCAAAGTGTAGATGTACACAACCCGATGCGACTCATCCGTGCACTGAGTGTCATCCGGAGTTCCGGCAAAACTTTTAGCTCTTTTCTCCAAAACGAACAACATCCAAGACCTTTTGACTGTATCCCTATATTGCTGCTGCGCGAACGACAAGAGCTCTACAAACGCATCAATGACCGAGTAGATCTCATGTTGGACCAAGGACTTATGGCAGAGGCAGAATCTTTGTATCCATACAAAGAATACAACGCACTACAAACTGTAGGCTATAAGCAACTTTTTGATTATATGGATGGGAAGATGACAAAAGACGAAGCCATAGACAAGATCAAACAAAAAAGCAGAAATTATGCAAAACGTCAAGTAACTTGGTTCAAAAAACGCGGACCTTGGAAGTATTTCCATCCGGATGACGAAGCAGAGATTATAAAATATGTAGAACAAACTATCCAAAATAGATAATCGATACGCTTATCGGAAAAAACTACATTAGTAGTTAATAAGTTGATTATATCTTATTTATACATTACTAAAATATCTATTTCTATTGGATATTCACAATAAGCTAGACAATAGTGACTCTCCCCCAAGCATCGTACACAGCATATCTATAGCTAACTATTTATAGAATATCCAAAACCCGCTCCGGCGGACGACCTAATATAGCTTTGGAGCCTTTTACGACGATCGGTCGTTCGATCAGTTTGGGATATCGGACCATCGCTTTGATCCATTCCGTATCAGAGAGATCTTTACCTTTGAACTCTGCTTTGTAGATCGCCTCCCCCTTTCTGAGTATATCCTTTGGTTTTAGCCCGAGTTTTTTTAACAATTCTTTGAGCTCTTTTTGTGTGGGAGTTTCTTCTAAATAATGACTTATATCCGCCTCAATACCCTGTTCTTGGATGAGATTGAGTGTTTGTCGACTTTTCGAGCATCGAGGATTATGATAAATTTTGATACCTTGCTTTTTCATATATTATTTTATTAATCTAGAAAGATGATCTGGAAACAAAAATTTAGCTTAGAAGGTTTGAATGCACTCATAAAAAATAGTATGAGTGGGCATTTGGACATCCGTTTTGTGGAGATTGGTGATGACTATCTCATCGCCCAAATGCCCGTCAATAAAAAAACAAAACAGCCCCTAGGATTGTTGCACGGTGGAGCATCTGCAGCCCTTGCTGAGACCATGGGTAGTATAGCCTCTGTCCTAATGTGTACGGACGTAGATCAGCAGGTAGTAGGTATCGATATCAGCGCAAAGCACCTCAAAGCCGTCAAAACCGGACCGGTACTGGCGCGGGTCCAACCCATCAAATTGGGCAAGACCCTTCATCACTGGCAGATAAGCATCTATAACCCTATGCAGGAGTTATGCTGTGACAGTCGTCTCACTGTACTGGTCAAATCTATATAGCAGAATGGCTTACTATCTAGGTAGAATCAAGTCAAATTTCTTATCTTTAAGGATAGAATCAAACTAAGATGCTAGAGGGAGTTAGTACACTTTTAGAAAATTTGGTGAAATATCTTGATTTTAATCTAAGTCATGGCAGTCCTAAAGAATACACAATATTATAAGTTTTGTCTGTATGGATTTCTGAAGAACCTCCGTTTTTTTGATGCCTTTTTGCTTCTATTTCTCCTAGAAAATGACATCAGTTATACACAGATAGGCATATTATATGGAATACGGGAGGCTGTCAACACGCTATTGGAACTACCATCGGGGGTTATTGCTGATGTCATAGGCCGAAAGCGGACATTGATAGG